>VERU01000080.1 GCA_018882485.1 Rhodoferax sp.
CACACCCCCACGATCAGCCCGCCCAGCAGCGCGCCGCGCGAGTTGTTGAAGCCGCCGATGATGGCCGCGAAAAAGGCATTGGTGCCCAGGCCCTCGCCCATGTCGAACTTGGCCAGGTAGGTCGGCGTGACCAGCAGCGCGGCCGCCGCGGCCAGCAGCGCGTTGATGGCGAAGGTGTAGAAGATCATGCGCGGCACGTTGATGCCCAGCACCGAGGCGCTTTCGGTGTTCTGCGCCACCGCCTGCATGGCGCGACCGGTCACGGTGCGCGACAGGAAGGCCTGGGTGGCCAGCACCAGCGCCAGGGCAAAGGCGAAGGTGCCGATGTCGCTGGCCGACACCGTCACCCCGCCCAGGTTGAACAGCTTGTCGGGAAAGATCTGCGGAAAGGGGTGGGGCTCGGCGCTGTAGCCGGCACGCACACCGTTGCGCATCGCGATCGACAGGCCGATGGTGGCCACCACGATGGGCATCATGCCGTACTTGAACAGCGGGTCCACCAGCCCCCGCTTGAAGGCCCAGCCCAGCACCAGCACCGAGGCGGCGCAGGACACCAGAAAGGCCGGGTACAGCGGCACACCGGCGCCCAGCAGCATCACCATCATGAAGGCCGGCAGCATCACGAATTCGCCCTGGGCGAAGTTGATGGTGCCCGAGGCCTGCCACAGCAGGGTGAAGCCCAGGGCGGCCAGCGCATAGATGCTGCCGGTGGCCAGGCCGCTGAAGAAGAGCTGGAGGAAGTCGGTCATGGAGCACTCACCATTCAAAAAGCCGTGCGGGGGCATCCCACATCAGGGTCCGGCACTGGTCCGGGGTGAACCAGCGGCCGGCCAGCTGCAGCAGCGTGCCGTAGTCCAGCCGGTAAGGCGCACGCAGGAAGGGCCAGTCCGAGGCCCAGATGCAGCGTTCGGGCCCGAAGGCCTGCAGCAGGCGCAGCACCGGCTCGCGGGCGTCCTCGAAGGGGTAGCCCGTCTGCGAAAACTTGGCGAAGCCGGAAAGCTTGACCACTCCCAGGCCGCTGTCGGCCAGGGTCCGCAGCGCCCGCACCCCGGGCGCATCGGGTCCGTCGGCCAGCACCGGCCGGCCGCAGTGGTCGATCAGGGTGCGAACCCGGGCGCGCTCGATGCGCGGCAGCAGCTCGGCCAGCTGGTCGCCGCTGACCTGGAACTGCGCCCACAGGTTGAGAGCGGCCAGCCGCTGCAGCAGGCCGTCGATGTCGGCGTAATGGGCCAGCCCGTGCAGCGCCGGGTTGAAGGCCACCCCCACGATGCCCTGGCGCTGCAGGTCGCGCAGCCGGTCGCGGCCGGTGTCGGCCGGCAGCACCGCCACCCCCTTGAAACGCCCCTCACCCTGGGCGATGGCGTCGAGCAGGCAGCGGTTGTCGCTGGCGTAGCCCGAATTGGGGCCCACCAGCAGCGCATGCCGCGTGCCGTAGGCCGCCATCACTTCCTTGAAATACGCCGCCGTGCCCAGCTCCTGGCCGGCCGGGTGGTAGGCCGCCTCGGCCGAAAACGCAAAGCGTGCCGGATCGAGCACATGGCAGTGCCCGTCGATCTTGGGCAGATCGAGGAGGTTCACGCTGGGCCGCCGCGTTCAGAAGGTGGCCTGTACCGCGGCCCGCAGCTCGGGCGTGACCTCCGGCAGCACGCCGAACCAGGCCTGGAAGGCCGGGCGGGCCTGGTTCAGCAGCATGCCCAGGCCGTTCACCGTGCGGTGCCCACGGGCCCGGGCCTGCGCCAGCAGCGGGGTTTCCAGGGGGATGTAGATCGCGTCCGACACCATGGCCGCCTGGGGCAGGTCGTCGAGCGCCACGTCCAGCGCGCTCTGGCCGTGCATGCCCTGGGTGGTGGTGTTGACCAGCAGGCTCACACCGGCCATGGCGGCATGGCGTTCGGCCCAGGGCACCACCTGCACCCGTTCGCCAAACACCTCGGCCAGCGCCTGCGCGCGCTCGGGTGTGCGGTTGGTGAGCCGCACCTGCGGCACCCCTTCGTCGAGCAGCGCGCAGACGATGGCCCGGGCCGCGCCGCCCGCGCCCAGCACCAGCGCCGGTCCGCAGTCGCCGCGCCAGTCGGGTTCGGCATCGCGCAGGCTCTGGATGTAGCCGGCGCCGTCGTTGTTGGCCCCCAGCAGGCTGCCGTCGGGCCGCACCACGATGGTGTTGATGGCCGCGACGCGGCGCGCCGTCGGTGTCAGCTCGTCCATCAGCGCCATGGCCGCCACCTTGTGCGGCACGGTCACGTTGCAGCCGGCAAACCCCAGGGCCGGCAGGCCCCGGATGGCATCGGCCAGCCGGTCCGGGTGGACCGGCAGCTGCACATACGCGCCCTTGAGCCGGTGGTGGGCGATCCAGTGGTTGTGGATCGCGGGCGACCGGGTGTGGGCCACGGGCCAGCCCATCACGCCAGCCAGGATGTATCGGGCGTCTGCCATGCCGGTTGCCGCTGTTGCCGTCGAAGGTGTCGCAGGCCTGCGCTTACTTCTTGCCGGCCGGCGGCAGGGTGGCCACCACCTCGCCCTTGCCGTTCTTGACTTCCACCAGGAAGCTCTCGCGGTCGAGGTCGCCCTTGTCGTCGAAGCACACATCCATCAGGATGCCAGGGTGCTGCTTGGCCGAGAAGCAGGTGTTGCGGATGGCCGCTGCGGCCGCCTTGCGGTCGAGCTTGCCGGCCTTCTCGATGGCGGCCTTGAGGATGTAGACCCCGGTGTAGCCCTTCACACCGTTGTGGTCGGACTCGGACTTGTATTCGGCCTTGTACTTGGCACCCCAGGCCTTGAGCTGGGGCGCATCCACGGTCAGGCCCACGTGGGCGGTGGCGCCATTGGCGGCTTCGCCGGCGAGCTCGATCACCTTCTGGCCGGTCAGGGTGGTTTCACCGATCAGCGGCTTGGTCCAGCCCTGCTTGCGGAATTCGCGCAGCGCACGCGCCGATTCTTCCTCGTTCACATAGACGAAGGCGGCATCGGCATTGCTCTGCTTGGCCTTGAGCACGGCCGCCGAGAAGTCCACCTGGCCGGCTTCGGTCGAAACTTCACCCACCACCTTGGTCGTGCTGCCCTCGAGCAGCTTTTTGATGGTGTCCAGACCGCCCTTGCCGAAATCGTTGTTCACATACACCACGACCAGCGTCTTGGCCTTGGTGGTGATGTAGCGTGCCACCTTGGGGAACGAGACCGACTGGCCGAAGGCCGTGCGGAACACGTAGGGGTTGCCCTGCTGCGTGATGGCGGCGGCCTCGCCGCCGGTGAAGTTCGGGATCTCGCCGCGCTTGCTCTCGGCCATGGACACCATGATGGAGCCGGAATAGACCGGGCCGAAGATGGCAAACACGTCGTTGTCCACCGCCTTCTGCGTCAGGCCCTTGGCCACACCCGGGTTGCTCTGGGTGTCTTCGCTGGTGTAGCTGATCTTGCGGCCCAGGATCCCGCCTGCGGCGTTGATTTCCTTGATGGCCATCTCGACCCCGTTCTTGAAGAAGGTGCCCGAGGTGGTGCCGGGACCCGACAGCTCGACGATGTTGGCGATCTTGATGTCCTGGGCCTGGGCCAGGGTGGCGCCGGCCAGCAGCAGGCCGGCGGCCAGGGTGTTCAGGGTGGCTTTCATGAGGGTCTCCTTGTGGGTTGGATGGCGGAAGGCTTGACGATGGCGGGACGCGGCAGCAGGACGTGGCCGGTCCTTTCGTCGTGAGGGCAGGGCAATGTACGGCGGTCCGTCCTGTTTACCAGGGCGACAACCGTCCATTGTGTTCGATGATCGATCATATAAGGGCGATCAACGCACGAACTCAGGGTTAGTCCGGGGTGCCGGCGCGTTGCGCCCGGGACACGGCGTCGCGGCTGGCCAGGTGGGCGAACACCAGGCCCGGGCCGATGGTGATGCCCGGCGCCGGGTAGGCGCCCCCCATGATGGACTGCATGTCGTTGCCGATGGCGTACAGGCCGGCAATCGGCTGGTGCCCGCCGTCCAGCACCCGCGCCTGCGCGTCGGTCACCAGGCCGGTGGCCGCGCCGATGTCGCCGGGGTAGAGCTGCACCGCGTAGAACGGCGCGGTCTGCAGCGGCCCCAGGTTGGGGTTGCCGCCGGCGCCGGCGCGCGCCGGGTCGCCCAGGTTCTGCTGGTAGGCCGTGACACCACGGCCGAACGCGGCATCGTGGCCGGCCAGTGCGGCGGCGTTGTTCTGCGCCACACTGGCCTGCAGGCAGCCGGCGTCCATGCCCAGCTGCGTGGCCAGCTCGGCCAGCGTGGCGCCCTGGCGCAGGTAGCCGTCGGCCAGGAAGGGCGCCAGTCCGCGGCCCCCCGGGCGCACCATGCCGATGCCGTAGGCCCGCAGGGCGTCGGCGTCGCACACCAGCCAGGCCGGGATGCTGGGGGTCTGCGCATGGGCCGCCTGCATCGCGAGCCCGAACTGGTGGTAGGAGGTGCTCTCGTTGAGAAAGCGCTCACCGCGCTGGTTGACGGTGATCATCCCGGGCTTGGCCCGGTCCATCACGAAATGCGGGAACACCGCGCGGCTGCCATCGGCGCGCTGGCGCAGCGAGCAGGGTGCCCAGAAGGCATGCGACTTTGCTGCCGTGCCGTGGTGCGCGCCCAGTGCCAGCGTCAGCGCCTGGGCCTCGCCGGTGTGGCCCGGTGCTCCCGGGCTCCAGGCCGGCGGAATGCCCGGCAGCAGGCGCTCGCGCCACTGCGGGTGGCGGTTGAAGCCGCCGCTGGCCAGCACCAGCCCGCCGCGCAGGCGCACCGGGCGGGTTTGTCCCTGATGCCGCAGTGTGGCGCCGACCACGCCGTGCGCGTCGCGCTCGATCCCGTCCAGCGAGGTGTTCAGCGCCAGCGTGACGCCAGCCTGCCGCGACAGCGACAGCAGCAGCCGCCCGACCAGGGCATTGCCCATCACCAGCCGGGTGCCCCGGGGGTGGCGCAGGCGGTCCAGGGCGTGGCGCGCCAGCAGGCGCACCGAATGGCGCAGCGACGTCAGGGACCGGCGCACGCCCAGCAGGTGCCCGATGTCGGTGCGGTCCACCATCATGCCGCCCAGCACGGTGAATTCGGGGATGGGCGGGCGCAGCAGCCCGAACAGCGCGCCGAGTTGCCGGCCATCGAAGGGCAGCGGCTCCAGGGCGCGCCCGCACAGCGTGGAACCGGGCAGGTCGGACAGGTAATCGGGGTGCCGCGGGTAGGGCCGGAAGCGCACGTCGGTGCGCGCCTCCAGGGTCTCGATGGCGCGGCGTCCGTGGGCCAGAAACGCCTCGCGCAGCGCCCGGGGGCTGTGCTCGCCCACCGCGTGGTCGAGGTAGCTGCGGGCCTGGTCCAGCGTGTCCCCGGGGTTGACCTCGGCGCTGTGCGCATTGCCGGGCACCCAGGTGGTGCCGGCCGACAAGGCCGTGGTGCCGCCCACCAGGCCGGTGCGTTCGACCAGCAGCACGCGCGCGCCGTCCAGCGCCGCCAACAGCGCGCAGGCCAGGCCGGCCCCGCCGGCGCCCACCACCAGCAGGTCGAAGGGTTCGGACGCGTCCAGGCCATCCAGGCCCTGCTGCAGCACCTTCATGCGGCCGGCTCCAGCAGGAAGTCGACCATCAGGTCGCGCACCCGGGCAAACATGTCGGTCCCGGTCAGGGTGGGGCAGCCGCGCGCACGCGCCGCGGCGATCAGCGGCGGCACCGCCGGCGCGGTGATCACGCAGCCCACGAACTGATGCGGCGCCAGGCGGCTGGCGTCGATGGGCAGCGCATCGCCGGCCTGCATGCCCATGGGGCTGGCGTTGACGGCGATGTCGAAACCGGCCGGATCGGCGCTGCCGGCCTGCGCGTAGCCTCGTCCCAGGCCGGCCAGCTTGCGCACCAGGGCATCGCGCCGGGCGGTGTCGGGGTCGTGCACCGCCAGCTCGGCGGCGCCGGCCAGCAGCAGGGCATGGCCGATGGCCGAGCCGGCCCCGCCCGCGCCCACCAGCAGCACGCGCCGCTGCGATGGCTCGCAGCCCCGGGCCTGCAGGGCCTGCACGAAGCCCAGGCCGTCGAACATGTCGCCGTGCCAGCCGCCGTCCGGGTTGCGGCGCAGCGTGTTGACGCCGCCCAGGAAGGCGGCGCGCCCGGAATGGGTGGCGCACAGCGCGAAGGCCGCGAACTTGTGCGGCACCGTGACGATGATGCCGTCCACATTGCGGGCCCGCGACACCCCGGCCAGCCAGCCGGCCAGATCGGCCGGGCGCACATGCGCCGGCACGCACAGCGCATTGCGGCCCCGGTCCTGGAACGCCTGGGTCACGCCGGCGGGCGACTTCACCTGGGCGATGGGGTCGCCCACGATGAAATGCAGGCGGCTGGCGCCATTGAGGGTGTCGAGCATGGGCGCATGATATCAAAACTGGAATTAAATTCCAATATGGAATTGTGTTCCGACTCCCTGCTATCATTGCCGGCATGAACGGCATCCTCGAACGCACCCTGGGCATCCTGGAGTTGCTGGCGCAGCATGGCGAGGGCCTGGCACTGGCCGACGTGGCCGAGCGCCTGGGCATTCCGCGCAGCGCCGCGCACCGGCTGCTGGCCGATCTGGTGCGCCTGGGTTATGTGCGTCAGTCGCGCGGCCACGGCGACTACCTGCTGACCACCCGGCTGGTGGCCATGGGCCTGAGCTACCTGAGCCACACCGGCATCGTGGACATCGCGCAGCCCCTGCTCAACCGCCTGGCCGAGATTTCGGGTGAACTGGTGCGCCTGTCGGTGGTCGATGGCGAGCGCCTGACCTGGGTGGCGCGGGCCCAAGGCGCGCGCCAGGGCCTGCGTTACGACCCCGACATGGGCAGCGACGCCCGGCTGTCCTGTTCCTCCTCGGGCTGGGCCTGGCTGTCCACGCTGGACGACGACGAGGCGCTGGCCCGGGTGGCGCGCCAGGGCCTGGGCCTGCCCGAGCAGTACGGGCCGGCCGCGCCGGCCAGCCTGCAGGCCGTGCTGGAAGCGGTGCGGGCCACCCGAGCCCAGGGCTACAGCCTGACCGTCGACACCTACACCCCGGGCCTGAGCGCGGTCTCGGCGCCGGTGCGCTTTGCCGGCCAGCCGGCCTTTGGCGTGCTCACCATCGCCGGCCCGACGGTGCGTTTCACCCTGGAGCGCATGCAGGCCCTGGCGCCCGAACTGCGGGCTACGGCGGCGCAGCTGGCCGCCACCAGCGGCGCCTCGCCCTTCTTCCAGCTGACCGCCGAGACCGGCGACCCGGCGGGGGCGCCCACCGGTCGCACGCCCATCTATGCGGTCTGAGGCCTGGCCGGGCGGCGCGGCCGCCGGGCTCGCCTGCGACCTGCTGGTGGTGGGCTCGGGCGCGGGCGGTCTGTCGGCGGCGGTCGCCGCCGCGCACCTGGGACTGCGGGTGATCGTGGCCGAGAAGGAGCCGCAGTTCGGCGGCACCACGGCCTGGTCGGGCGGCTGGATGTGGATTCCCCGCAACCCGCTGGCTGTGGCCGCCGGCATTCGCGAGGACATCGAGGCGCCGTGGAGCTACCTGCGGCACGAGCTCGGTCCCCGCCTGGACGAGTCCCGCGTCCGGGCTTTCCTGGAGCATGGGCCGCGCATGGTGGATTTCTTCCAGAGCCGGACCCTGCTGCGTTTCATCGATGGCAACGCGATCCCGGACTTTCATGGCCACGCGCCCGGCGCGGCCACCGGCGGCCGCTCGGTCTGCGCCGCCCCCTTCGATGCCCGACAGCTTGGCGCGCACCTGTATCAGCTCAAGCCCCCGCTGCCCGAGACCACCCTGTGGGGGCTGGGCATCGCCTCCGGCGCCGAGCTGCGGCACTTCTTCCATGCGCGCCACCGCCTGGACTCGCTGGCCTATGTGGGCCGGCTGCTGCTGCGCCACGCCCGTGACCGGCTGCTGCACCGGCGCGGGATGCGGCTGGTCAACGGCAACGCGCTGGCCGCGGCGCTGGCGGCCTCGGCGCTGGCGCGCGGGGTGGATATCCGGGTGAACAGCCCGGCGCTGCGGCTGCTGCGCGACGGCGACCGGGTGAGCGGCGCGGTGCTGGCCACGCCGCAGGGCGAATGCCCGGTGCAGGCCCGCTGCGGCGTGCTGCTGGCCGCCGGCGGCTTCCCCCACGATCCGGACTTCAAGCGCCAGCTGCTGCCCCATGCCCCCACCGGCCACGAGCACTGGTCGGCCGGCAGCCGGGGCAACACCGGCGACGGCCTGCGCCTGGGCCAGTCGGCCGGGGGGCAGGTGGCCAATGACCTGATGCAGGCCGCCGCGCTGGCCCCGGTGTCGCTGGTGCCGCGGGCCGACGGTTCGGTGGCCCATTTCCCGCACCTGATCGAGCGGGCCAAGCCCGGGCTGATCGCGGTCGACCGGCAGGGCCGGCGCTTTGGCAACGAGGCCGATTCCTACCATGACCTCATGCAGGCCCTGTTGCGCGCCACCCCGGCGGGCGAAGCGCCCGAGGCCTGGCTGCTGTGCGACCGGGTCTTCATCCGCCGCTACGGCCTGGGCGCGGCCAAGCCCGCCCCGCTGCCGCTCGGACCCTGGCTGGCCCGGGGCTACCTGCGCCGGGGCCGCAGCCTGGCCGAGCTGGCCGCCGCCTGCGGCCTGCCGGCCGAGGCCCTGCAGCAGACGGTGAGCCGCTACAACGCCCTGGCGCGCACCGGGCGCGACACGGATTTCGCCAAGGGCGAGACCCCCTACAACCGCATCCAGGGCGATGCCGAGCGGGCCCGCCAACTCGGCAGCAGCAACCCCTGCAT
>VERU01000569.1 GCA_018882485.1 Rhodoferax sp.
CATCGGCATCGACCTGACCCACGTCTACGGACTGACCGAGGTCTACGGTCCTGCCGCCGTCTGCGCCCGGCAGGAAGAATGGGCCGATCTGCCCATCGGCCAGCGTGCCGAACTCAACGCCCGCCAGGGCGTGGCCTACCCGATGCAGGAGGCCATCGTCGTGCTGGACCCCGACACGCTGCAGCCCGTTGCGGCCGACGGACAGACGCTGGGTGAGATCTTCTTCCGTGGCAACCTGGTGATGAAGGGCTACCTGAAGAACCCTGCAGCCACCCAGGAAGCCTTTGCCGGCGGCTGGTTCCACACCGGCGACCTCGCGGTGCAGCACCCGGACGGCTACATCAAGATCCGCGACCGCAGCAAGGACGTGATCATCTCGGGCGGCGAGAACATCTCCAGCCTGGAGGTGGAGGATGTGCTGTACCGCCACCCGGCCGTGATGGTGGCCGCCGTGGTCGCGCGACCGGATGCGCGCTGGGGCGAGGTGCCCTGTGCCTTCGTGGAACTGCGCGATGGCCAGCAGGCCAGTGAAGACGGCATCATCGCCCACTGCCGCGAGCACCTGGCCCGCTTCAAGGTGCCCAAGCAGGTGGTGTTCGGGCCGATACCCAAGACCTCGACTGGCAAGATCCAGAAATTCCTGCTGCGCCAGCAGATGCGCTCCGCATCGGCCATCGCCTGAACCGGCTGGCCCGGAGCCGGCAAGGGCCCGGCCGCTGCCTCAGCCGCCCTCGGTGCGCGGTGCGCGGGGCCGGTGCAGCAGGGCCACGGCCCGCGCCTCCATGGCCTGGCCGAGCCCGACGGGGCCCAATTTCTCGGCGGTCTTGGCCTTGACGGTGACGCAGTCGGCCGGCAGCCCGAGCCGCGCGGCGATGGACGCGCACATGGCCGGGATGTGGAGCGCCAGGCGAGGGGCCTGGGCCACCACGGTGCTGTCCACATTGCCGATCTCCCATCCGGCCTGCCGCACCCGGTGGGCTGCCTCGGCCAGCAGCAGGCCCGAATCGGCCCCCCGGAACCGTTCGTCGGTGTCCGGAAAGTGGCGTCCGATGTCGCCCAGGGCCGCAGCCCCCAGCAGCGCGTCGGTGATGGCATGCAGGAGCACGTCGGCGTCCGAGTGGCCCATCAAACCCAGCGTGTGAGGCACCGTGACACCGCCCAGCACCAGCGGTCGCCCGGCCACCAGGGCGTGCACGTCCCAACCTTCTCCGATGCGGAATTCCATCAAGCCTCCTTGCGGGATGGGGGCAGCAAGGCCTCGGCGAGCGCCAGGTCGTCGGGCCAGGTCACCTTGAAATTGCGCGCGCTGCCCGGCACCAGGCGCGGCGCAAATCCAGCCGCCTCCATGGCGCTGGACTCGTCGGTCACCGCCTCACCCGCCTGCCGCAGCGCCTGCCGCAATGGCCCGATGCGAAACATCTGCGGCGTCTGGGCCAGCCATTTGTCGCGCCGGTCCAGCGTGACGGCAGCCCGATGCTCCGGGCCGCCTGCGCCCGTAGCTGCGGCGGTCTGCTTGAGGGTATCGGCCAGCGGCACGGCCAGCAACCCGCCCACGGGGTCCGGGTCGCAGGCTTCGATCAGCCGCTCGATCAGGGCGGGCGTGATCAGGCAGCGGGCGGCATCGTGCACCAGCACCCAATCGCTCGGATCAGCGCCCTGGCTCAGCAAGAAATCCAGACCATTAAAAACGGTCCCAGCCCTTGTGGATGCTCCACAGTTTGCTATCAAAAAAGAAGCGTCCAGGTACCGGCCCGCGAGCGGCCGGAACCACGGGTCGTCGGGGGCAAGCAGCACGGCAACCCGGTGGATGCCGGGCACGGCCGCAAAAGCGGCCAGCGTGTGCAGCACAAGCGCCCGCCCGCCCAGCACCTGGTACTGCTTGGGCCGCTCGGTGCCCGCCCGCGAGCCGGAACCGGCACAGGGCAGCAGCACCCAGCGGCGCGGACTCGGGTCGGGGGCGGTGGCCGTCATGGGATGGGCCGCATTCTAGAATCCTGCCCTTCCCATGGATCTACC
>VERU01000081.1 GCA_018882485.1 Rhodoferax sp.
GCTGGCGGCCCGCCGCCCGGAGGGCACGGTGTACCTGGGTTCGTTTTCCAAGGTGCTGGCGCCCAGCCTGCGGCTGGGCTACCTGGTGGCCCCGCCGGAACTCTTTCCCAAGCTGCTGCAGGCCAAGCAGGCGGCCGATCTGCACAGCCCCGGCTTCAACCAGCGGGTGGCGCACGAGGTGCTGCGCCAGGGCTTCCTGGCCCGGCACCTGCCCCGGGTGCGCGCCCTGTACCGCAGCCAGCGCGACGCCATGCTGCAGGCGCTGCAAGCCCATTTCCCCGAGGGCGGGTCGCACGGCCTGCAATGGAACGTACCCGGTGGCGGCATGTTCCTGTGGGCCCGGCTGCCCGAGGGCCTGGACGCGCAGGACCTGCTGCCCCGGGCGGTGGCCCACGGGGTGGCCTTCGTGCCGGGAGCGCCGTTCTTCGCGGGCGAACCCGACCCGCGCAGCCTGCGTCTGTCCTTCGTCACGCCCGATGCCGAGGCCATCCGGCGCGGCGTCGCAGCCCTGGCCCAGGCCATCCGGGAGCAGACCGCATGAGCTTCCCGCCGCACCCGGGCATGAACCCGGACTCGAGCACGAGCACGCATCCGGCTGCGAACCCGCATCCGGCCCCGGACCGCGCCCGCGCCTACGCCCAGGTCGATGTATTCACCGCCGAAGCGCTGCGGGGGAACCCGGTGGCCGTGGTGCTGGACAGCGAGGGACTGGATGCCGGCCAGATGCAGCGCCTGGCCTGCTGGACCCAGTTGTCCGAGACCACCTTCGTGCTGCCGCCCAGCCCCGAGGCGCGGGCCGCCGGCGCCGACTACCGGCTGCGCATTTTCACGCCCGGCGGTGAGCTGCCCTTTGCCGGCCATCCCACGCTGGGCAGCTGCCACGCCTGGCTGCAGGCCGGCGGGCAACCGGGCCGACCGGGCGTGGTGCTGCAGGAGTGCGGCGTCGGACTGGTCACGCTGCGGATCGACGGTCAGCGCAGCGCGTTTGCCGCGCCGCCGCTGCAGCGCCACGACCCCGAACCGGCGCTGCTGCAGGCGGTGCTGCAGGCCCTGGGCCTGGACCCGCAGGCGCTGCTGGCCGCCCAGCAGCTCGACAACGGGCCCCGGTGGCTGGGCCTGCTGCTGGCCGATCCCGACCGGGTGGCGCGGCTGGAGCCCGACCATGCCCGGTTGAAATTCCTGGGGCAAAAAGTGGGTGTAGCCGCCGTGGAATATGGCGATGATGCTCCTTTTTTGATTGCAAGATCGAACCGCGAGGCGCGGGCCTTTGGCGGCCCGGGTGCGAGCCGGACGGGTCCCGGGGCAACGCCCCGGGGCCTGCTGGTGCGCGCCTTTGCGGCGCCGCTGGGCGTGCCGGAAGACCCGGTGACCGGCAGCCTCAACGCCAGCCTGGCGCAATGGCTGATGGCCGAAGGCCTGCTGCCCGAGCGCTACATCGCCACGCAGGGCGCCGCACTGGGCCGGCACGGTCAGGTGTATCTGGAACGCGACGCACAGGGCCAGGTCTGGGTCGGCGGCGACTGCGTGTGCTGCATCAGCGGGACGCTGCGGCTGTGAGCTCCCTGCCCGCCCCACGCGCTACGCTGGACCACCTGGTGGTCATGGCGCCCAGTCTGGACAGCGGCGTGGCCTGGGCCGCAGCCACACTGGGTGTCACGCCCGGCCCCGGCGGGGAGCACCCGCTCATGGGCACGCACAACCGGCTGCTGCGCCTGCGCACGGGCAGCGGCGAGCCGGGAGCGGCCTATCTGGAAATCATCGCCATCAACCCGGCCGCCAGCCCGCTGCCGGCCGCAACCGCACGCCGCTGGTTCGACATGGACGACCCGAAGCTGCGTGCACGCGTGTCGCAGCAAGGGCCGCAACTGGTGCACTGGGTGGCGCGGGTGCCGGATCTGGCCACTGCGCTGCAGGTCTGGCAGGCGCTGGGCATCGACCGTGGCGAGGCGCGTGCCGCCTCACGCCCCACACCCACGGGCCTGCTGCAGTGGCAGATCAGCCTGCGTCCGGACGGGCAGCGTCTGTGGGATGGCTGCCTGCCCACCCTGATCGAATGGGGGCCGCAGCACCCCACCGACACCCTGGCCGACCGGGGCCTTGCGCTGCAGGCGCTGACCCTGCGGCACCCGCGGGCCGCACCGCTGCAGGCCGCCTGCCACGCCATCGGCCTGCACGGGGTCGGGATCACCGAAGGCCCGGCGCGCCTGTGCGCGCGACTGGACACGCCGCACGGCCCGCGGACGCTGCATTCCTGAGCGTTCATTCCCGACCCTGCAGCCCTGAGCGCGCATTGCCGAAAGACTCTCGCCATGACCCACCCCGCCCTGCCCAGCCTGTCCGACATCGAGGCGGCTGCCGCCGTGGTGTACCGCGAATTCCAGGCCACGCCGCAGTACCGCTGGGCACTGCTGTGCGAGCGCCTGGGTACCGACTGCTGGGTCAAGCACGAAAACCACACCCCGGTGGGCGCCTTCAAGATCCGGGGCGGCCTGTGCTATTTCGACCAGCTGGCCCGCAACGGCGCCCTGCCCCGGGCCGTGGTCAGCGCCACCCGGGGCAACCACGGCCAGAGCCTGGGCTGGGCGGCGCGCGTCCACGGCGTGGCCTGCAGCATCGTGGTGCCCAGGGGCAATTCGGTCGAGAAAAACGCCGCCATGCGCGCGCTGGGGGTCACGCTGATCGAGCACGGCGCCGATTTTCAGGACAGCCGCGAACACGCCCTGGCGCTGGCGGCTGAGACGGGCGCGCACATGGTGCCGAGCTTTCACCCGGCCTTGGTGATGGGGGTGAGCACCTGCTGGTGGGAGCTGTTTCGGGCGGTACCGCAACTCGATGTGGTCTATGTACCGATCGGGCTGGGCTCGGGCGCCTGCGCCGCCATTGCCGCCAAGCTGGCGCTGGGCCATCGCGCCCGCATCGTGGGCGTGGTCAGCAGCGGGGCCACCACCTACATCGACTCCCTGGCCGCGGGCCATGTCGTGCCGGCCCCTGTGAGCACCCGGCTGGCCGATGGCATGGCCGTGCGCGTGGCCGATGCCGGTGCGCTGGCCATCCTGCGCCAGCACCTGGACCATGTGGTGCCGGTGAGCGACGCCGAGGTGGCGCAGGCCATGCGCGACCTCTACACCGACACCCACAACGTGGCCGAGGGCGCCGGTGCCGCCAGTTTCGCCGCCGCCCTGCAGGAACGCGCCCAGCTGCGCGGCCAGGTGGTGGGCACCACCCTGTGCGGCGGTAATGTGGATGCCGCGCAGTTCGCCGAGGTGCTACGGAACCGATAGCGCGAGTCCCACAGGCGACGGGGGCCGAGGCCCGATACACCCTACATTTCCGGCATGGGAACCCTGTACCTCGTGCGGCATGCGCAGGCCTCGCTCGGCGCGCAGGACTACGACCAGCTCAGCGCGCTGGGCGAACGCCAGAGCCAGCGGCTGGGGGCGCACTTTGCCCGCCACGGCCTGCGCTTTGCCCGGGTGCTGTGCGGCAGCCTGCGCCGCCACCAACAGACGCTGCAGGGGCTGGCGCAGGGGGCCGGCTGGTCGCTGCAGCCCCAAGTGTTCCCCGAACTGAACGAATACGACAGCGCAGCCCTGATCCGTGCCATCCATCCGCAGGCGCTGCAACCGCCCGCCACCGCCGAACAGGCGCGGGCCCATTTCCGGCTGCTGCGCGAGGCGCTGGCGCAGTGGATGGACGGCCGGATCGCGCCCGAAGGCATGCCCGCGTACGCCCGGTTCCGCCAGGGCGTGACCGAGGTGCTGGACCGGGTGCGACAGCAGGACGACGGCCCGGTGCTGCTGGTGTCCAGCGGTGGCCCCATCGCCAGTGCGGTGTGCCAGGTGCTGCAGGCACCGCCCCGGACCGCGATCGACCTCAACCTGCGGCTGCGCAACACCGCCGTCAGCCTGTTCGACTACTCGGCCCGGCGCCACATGCTGGTGAGCTTCAACACCCTGCCGCACCTCAACGAGCCCGCCGATGCCGACCTGATCACCCATGCCTGAACCGGGCACAGGGTACTCGGCAGGCCGGATAATGGCCCCATGAGTTGGCACGCCGTCGCCCCCGCGCTGGCCCTGCTGGTGCTGGGCACCGGCTGGGCGCTGCCCGCGCTGCCCGGCCTGCTGCTGCTGAGCGTGGCCACCCTGGTGGCGGCGGTGATGGCCTCGGTGCACCACGCCGAGGTGATCGCACACCGCATCGGCGAGCCCTTCGGCACGCTGGTGCTGGCCCTGGCGGTGACGGTGATCGAGGCCGCGCTGATCCTGTCCATGATGCTCGCCGGCGGCGCCAGCAGCGCCGCCGTGCCGCGCGACACCATCTACTCGGCGGTCATGATCATCTGCAATGGCGTGGTCGGGCTGTGCCTGCTGCTGGGTGGCCTGCGGCACCGCGAACAGCATTTCCGCATCGAAGGCACGGGCTCGGGCTTCGCGGCGCTGGCCACGCTGTCGGTGCTGGTGCTGGTGATGCCCACGGTGACCACCAGTTCGCCGAGCGGCACCTACACCGACTCGCAGCTGCTGTTCGTGGCCATCTCCTCGCTGGCGCTGTGGCTGGTGTTCGTGTTCATCCAGACCATGCGCCACCGCGACTACTTCCTGCCCGTTGCGGCCGCCAGCGACGAATCGGTGCACGCCCCCCCGCCCTCGGCCCGGGACGCCTGGCTGAGCTTTGCGCAACTCCTGCTGGCGCTGGTGGGGGTGATCGGGCTGGCCAAGCTGCTGTCGCCCGCCATCGAACGGGCGGTGATCGCCGCCGAAGCGCCCAAGGCGGTGGTGGGCATCGTCATCGCGCTCATCGTGCTGCTGCCCGAAACCTGGGCCGCCATCCGTGCTGCCCGCTCGGACCGGCTGCAGACCAGCATGAACCTGGCCATCGGCTCGGCGCTGGCCAGCATCGGGCTGACCATCCCGGTGGTGGTGGCCGCTGCGGTGCTGCTGCAACTGCCGCTGTCCATCGGCCTGCCGGCCAAGGACATCGCGCTGCTGGTGCTGACCTTTCTGGTGGGCGCCATCACCCTGGGTTCGGGCCGCACCCACATGATGCAGGGCGCGATCCACCTGGTGGTGTTCGCCGCCTTCCTGTTTCTGACCCTGGTGCCCTGACCGGCGCGGCAGCGGCGCCGGTCTGCCGCTAGCGCAGCAGCACGAGGGCCGTGCCCACCACCGTGAGTCCGGCACCCAGCCAGGCGGCCGGAGCGGGAGCGCGGCGCAGGTGCAGCCACAGCATGGGCAGCAGCAGCACGGGCGACACCGAGGACAGCACCGCCACGGTGCCCACATCGCCATCGCGAAGCGCCACGAGGACCAGCGTCATGCCCACCCCCATGGCGATCAGGCCGTTGATGCCGGTCTGCAGCAACAGGCCCGGCGTCAGGGGCGACTGGGCGCGGGCGCTGCGCAGGCCAGCGACCAGCAGCCCGAAATGGGCCAGCGTGGCCGCGCTCAGGCGCACCGCCGAGGCGGCGATCGGGTCGACCTGCGGCTGCGCCAGAACCGGCTTGGCCGCCAGCGAGGCCAGCGCCTGGCACAGCGCGGCCAGCAGCGCCAGCGCCACTCCGAGCCCGGCGTGTCCACGGTCGCTCTCCCAGGCGTGGGACTCCTCGCGATGCCGGCCCAGCAGGATGGCGGTCATCACCCCGGCCACCACCAGCAGGGCCCCCAGCAGCGCCTGGGCGCCGATGCGGTCGCCCATCACCGCATAGCCCAATGCCGCGCTGAACATGGCGTGGGTGGCGAACAGCACCCCGGTGCGCCGCGGCCCGAGCCGGTTCATGGCGGCGAACAGCGCGGTGTCGCCGATGAACACCCCGATCAGGCCGCTGGCCGCCATCAGCGCCCAGTCGACCGGCGCAAAGCCCCGCCAGCCGCCCATGGGCCCCCAGCCCAGCGTGACCGCCCACATGGTCAGGGCCACGATCAGCATGCGCCAGCGCACGAAGGCGAAGGCGCCCAGCCGGCGCGACGGGGTCACCGAAATCATGCTGCCAAAGGCCCAGCAGGCCGCCGCGCCCAGGGCGTACAGGTCGTGCCAGGCGATCATGGGCCCGGTGCCGGCTGCGGCACCAGGGTATCCGGCGGCAGGTGGTCGATCTCGTCGAGCAGCGAGGCCAGCGCCCGGCCGGCGGCCTGCACCAGGGCCTGCCCGATGTCCGCCCGCGCTGCCGAGGCATCGCCGGCGGCGCCCTGCACATTGAGGTCCTGCATCTGCCAGGCCAGGCGGGCGCTGCGGCCGTTGCCCAGGATGGGAAAACGCCGGGCGCGCTCGCGCGAGCTCGAATCGAAGTCGCGGGCAAGGGCCATGCGGACCTGCTGCGGCGCCAGCGCCAGCATCATGGACGTTTCGACTGCGCCGGCGTGCACGCCGAACCGGGCCTCCTCGGGCCCGAAGGCCATCGCCGGGTCGGCGCCCGAGGCGTCGGCCAGCGGCAGGTTGAACCAACTCGCGCTGTAGACCAGCAGGTCCAGCCGCGCCCGCAGGTCGCGCGCCACCAGATCCAGCGCCCCGACCTGGCCGCCATGGGTGTTGAACAGCACCAGCTTGCGCAGGCCGCTGCGCGCGACCGACTCGCCAATCTCGGTCCACAGCCGGATCAGGGTGCCGCTGGACAGGCTCAGGGTGCCGGCGAAACGGTCGTGCTCCGGGCTGAAGCCCACCGCCTGCGTGGGCAGGTACAGCACGGGCAGATCCGCCGGCAGGTGCGGCAGCGAGGCCGCCACGATGCCGTCGGCCAGCACCCGGTCCACCGCCAGGCTGAGGTGGGGCCCGTGCTGCTCGGTCGCCGCCACCGGCAGCACCGCGATGGCACGGTCCCGGTCCAGCCGGTCGAAATCCCGGGTGCTGAGCTGGTCCCAGTACCGGGGCAGCGGACGGCCGGCGCCCGGGTCCTCCCCGGCGGCCTGACCCTCTCCGGGCGATCCGGCACCTGCACTGCTCATGCGGCCGATAATAGCCGCATGACCGAGGACCTTTTCCGCAACGACAGCCGGCTGGTGGCGTGCAGCGCACGGGTGGTGGGCATCACGGCCCAGGGCATCGTGCTGGACCGCACGGTGTTCTACCCGCTGGGTGGCGGGCAGGCGGGCGATGCGGGGATGCTGGTGACCGCATCGGGGCAGGAGATCCCCATCGTCGACACCCGCAAGGGCAAGGCGCCGGACGGCAGTTTCAACCATGAAATCTGCCATTTACCCGCGCCAGATCTGCTTGAGCAGCTATTGATTTCAGAGCAGGACGGCGCGCCATCGGTCGCACCAGACCTGCGGGTCGGCGCAGCCGTCACGGCCCGCATCGACTGGGCACGGCGCCACCGGCTGATGCGTTTCCACACCGCCACCCACCTGCTGTGCCATCTGGTGCCGCAACCGGTGAACGGCTGTTCGATCACACCGGACTACGCCCGGCTCGACTTCCACATGACCGATCCGCTCGACAAGGACGCCCTGACCGCCGGGCTGGCCACCCTGGTGGCGGCCGGCTGGCCGGTGGACATCGGCAGCGTGAGCGATGACGAACTCGACACCAACCCGGGGCTGGTCAAGAGTATGTCGGTGCAACCCCCGCGCGGCAGCGGGCGCGTGCGCACGGTGCGGGTCGGCGATGCGGCCACCCTGATCGACCTGCAACCCTGCGGCGGCACCCATGTGGCCAACACCGCCGAGATCGGCGCCGTGGTAGTGACCCGCATCGAAAAGAAGTCCGCCAACACCCGGCGCGTGGTGCTGGCCTTCGCCGGATGAAGCCGGCGGCGCGCCAGCGCGCCGCGTCGTACTACGACTGGGATGCCGACGTGCTGGTGCTCAACATCCTGGGGCGGCCGGCCGCCCCGCGCGACGCCATCGGCAGGGTGCAGGGCACGCAATTGAGGGTGAGCGTGCGCGCTGTGCCCGAAGGCGGCCGCGCCACCGATCATCTGGTACGCTTTCTGGCGCCGCTGTTCGGCGTGCCGGTGTCGCAGATCGAGGTGGTGTTCGGCCGGGAGAGCGTGCACAAGCAGTTGCGCATCCGGGCGCCGCGTTGCTTTCCCCCCGAACTGGCGGAACTTGCCAGCCGGCGCCCGCCTCCAAGGCCGGCATGAAACGATGGTCTTCCAGCTGGAGTCGCTGGCCGCTGCTGCGGGCAGCCGCCCGGGCGGGCGCGGCCCTGGCGCTGTGCCTGCCGGCGCTGCCCACCGCCCAGGCCCTGAACCTGGCGCCCGGTGCGCGGGTCACCACGCCGCAGGTGCAGGCCGAATTGCTGGCCCATGCGCCCGAGGGCGTTGGACCGGGCAAGCCGCTGCAGCTCGGTCTGCGGCTGACGCACCAGCCGGGCTGGCACACCTACTGGAAGAATCCGGGTGATTCCGGGCTGCCGGTCACGCTGCAGTGGACGCTGCCGCCCGGGCTGAGCGCCGGCGACATCCAGTGGCCCACGCCGCAGCGCATCCCGATCGGCGATCTGGCCAATTACGGCTACGAGGGCCGGGTGCTGCTGCCGGTACCGCTGCGCTGGGCGGGTGGCGCGGCCACCACCGCCGAGGCGCTGACCCTGCGGCTCAAGGCCAGCTGGCTGGTCTGCCGGCGCGAGTGCATCCCCGAAGAGGGCGAGTTCGCGCTGCAACTGCCGCTGGGCGGCACCGGGACCCGTCATACCGCCGAATTCGAAGAGGCCGCACGGGCCAGCCCGCGGCCGGCAGCGGGCGCGTCGGCCCGGGGCGAGGCCACCGGCCAGAG
>VERU01000082.1 GCA_018882485.1 Rhodoferax sp.
GGATCACGTTGAGCCCGATGCCCCCCAGCCCGAAGACCACCACGTTGGCGCCGGCCTCCACCTTGGCGCTGAACACCACCGCACCCACGCCCGTGGTCACGCCGCACCCGATGTAGCAGGCGGTGTCGAAGGGGGCATCCGGCCGGATCTTGGCCAGCGCGATCTCGGGCACCACGATGTAGTTGCTGAAGGTGCTGGTGCCCATGTAGTGCAGGATGGGCCGTCCGTCCAGGGAGAAGCGGCTGGTGGCATCGGGCATCAGGCCCTTGCCCTGCGTGCCCCGGATCAGCTGGCACAGATTGGTCTTGCGTGACAGGCAAAACTTGCATTGCCGGCATTCTGGCGTGTAGAGCGGGATCACATGGTCGTCCCGCTGCACGGTGGTCACCCCCGGACCCACATCGACCACCACGCCCGCCCCTTCGTGGCCCAGGATGGCCGGGAACAGACCTTCCGGGTCGGCACCCGACAGCGTGTAGTAATCCGTGTGGCAGATGCCGGTGGCCTTCACCTCCACCAGCACCTCGCCCAGGCGCGGACCTTCCAGGTCCACGGTTTCGATCGTCAGCGGTGATCCGGCCTTCCAGGCCACGGCAGCTCGGGTTTTCATGGGCACTCCGGTCGGTGATGGGGTGTGGTCCCGCACCAGTCCGGTAGAAGGGCTCGCCCGGGCTGGCAAGAGGCGACGAGGCCGCCATCATAGGCCGGCTCAGCGGGGAGTGGGTGCTGCAGGTCGCCTGAGTGACAGGGTGAGCTGGCGGAAGCGGTGAGATTCGAACTCACGGACGGTTGCCCGTCGCCGGTTTTCAAGACCGGTGCAATCGACCACTCTGCCACGCTTCCGGGTGCCAGGGATTCTAGTCGGGGCGCAGCATGCCCTTGCGCTCGATGAAGGCGATGATTTCGTCCAGACCGGCCTGCGTCTTCAGGTTGGTCATGACGAAGGGCTTGAGGCCCCGGGGGGTGGTGCGCATGCGGGTGGTGTCGTCGGCCATCACCTGCAGGTTGGCCCCCACGTAAGGGGCCAGGTCGGTCTTGTTGATGACGAACAGGTCGCTCTTGGTGATGCCGGGGCCGCCCTTGCGCGGGATCTTCTCGCCGGCGGCCACGTCGATGACGTAGATCGTCAGGTCCGACAGCTCGGGGCTGAAGGTGGCGGCCAGGTTGTCGCCGCCGCTTTCCACGAACACGATGTCGGCCTCGGGGTGCTCGGCCAGCATGCGGTCGATGGCCTCGAGGTTGATGGAGCAGTCTTCACGGATGGCGGTGTGCGGGCAGCCGCCGGTTTCCACGCCCATGATGCGTTCGGCGGGCAGGGCGCCGCTGACGGTGAGCAGGCGCTGGTCTTCCTTGGTGTAGATGTCGTTGGTGATGGCCACCAGGTCGTAGCGATCGCGCAGGGCCTTGCAGAGCATCTCCAGCAGGGTGGTCTTGCCCGAGCCTACCGGCCCGCCGATGCCCACGCGCAGGGGCGGAAGTGTCTTGGTGCGGCGGGAGATGGAGTGAAGTGTGGACATGGTTTGCTATCTATTGAATAGCTGTGAATGCAATACCCGTAAGGCCTAGGACCTGAAAAGCCTCGAGTACTGCACCTCGTGCCGGCTGCTCAGGATGGCCAGCATGGGGGAGTAAGCCTGGCGCGAGTCGTCGGTGAGCGTCAGTGCCTGGTCGACCGCTGCAGGGATGGCTGCGGTGAGCGCCGAGAGAATGCGCTGGCCCGCGCTCTGGCCCAGGGGTACGGCCTTGATGGCGGCCTGCACCATGTTCTCGGCCCAGCCAAAGGCATAGGCCAGCAGGCACTGCCGTACCGGTGCACCGGTGCCGCTGGCCGCCAGCGCAAAGGCCACCGGATAGCTGGGTTCCTGGGCTGCCAGGGCCGCAATGTGTGCGGGCGTGGCGGTGGTGTGGTTCTTGAGCCATTCCAGCAGGCTCCTGCCCATCTGCGCGCTCTGAGCCCGCAACTCGCTGCTCTCGCGGGTTTGCAGCACCCAGGCATTGAGTTCGGCCAGACGGAGCAGGTCATCGGCCCGCCAGGCCGTCAGGGCCTGGGCCACGACGGGCAGATCGCTGCGCGTCAGGCTCAGATGCAGCTGGTCCACCAGCCAGGCCGATGCTTCACTTTCCGTAGCTACAAACCCAGCATCCACGGCGCTTTCCAGGCATTCGGAGTAAGAAAACCCGCCAATCGGCAAGGCGGGCGAGGCCAGCCACATGAGCTGCATCAGGGCACTGTCGAGCATGGATCCCAGGCCTGTCAGTGCGGGTGGTGGTGATCGTGGCCGTGCCCGTGCCCACAGTCAGGGCCGTGAACATGTGCTTCGGCATGCAAGGTCTCGTCACCGCCGCCGGGCGTGGAAGTGGCTGCGTGTGCCCGGGTATGGCCCTGCCCGTGGCCGTGCCCATCGGCGTGTCCATGGTGATGGCCGCCTGCGGCATAGGCGCCCCCTTCCGGCTCAAAGGCTTCGTCCACGGCGTTCACGATCAGGTGCATGGCGCGCAGCATGTCCGCCAGCACATGGTCGGGTTCGATCTTGAGGTGCTCGGGTCGCAGTTCGATGGGCACATGTCGGTTGCCCAGATGGTAGGCCGCGCGGATGAGGTCGAAGGGCGTGCCGTGCTCCCGGCAGTGCGTGATTTTCAGCACCGCCTGGGGCGCCGCCAGCACCCGGATCAGCGAGCCGTCCTCGGCCACCAGCACGTCGCCGCCGCGCACCACGGTGCCGCGGGGCAGGAACACTCCCAGGCTTCGGCCCGTCGAGTCGGTGGCCTCAAACCGGCTCTTCTGGCGCACGTCCCAGTCCAGCTCGACGTGGGCGGCGCGCCGGATCAGGGCCGGCGCGAGTCCGTGGCCCTGGAGAATGCATTTGTTGACGGTCAGCAGCATGGCGGAGATGGCGCTAGGGCGCAGGGGCGTGTGAAGGCTGTATCAGAACAGAAAATACCGCTGCGCCATCGGCAGGCTGACGGCCGGTTCGCAGGTCAGCAGCTCGCCGTCGGCGCGTACGCTGTAGATCTGGGCGTCGATCTCCATCTTGGGCAGGTAGTGGTTGTGCACCATGTGCTGCTTGCGGATGCCGCGGATGTTGTGGACGGCCGACACCGGCTTGGCCAGGCCAAAGCGCTCCCTGATGCCGGCATTCAGGCCCGCTTGCGACACAAAGGTCAGCGATCCGCGCGCCAGTGCGCCGCCATAGGCGCCGAACATCGGGCGGTAGTGCACCGGCTGCGGCGTGGGAATGCTGGCATTGGGGTCGCCCATGGCCGCCATGGCGATGAAGCCGCCCTTGAGGATCAGCGCCGGCTTGACCCCGAAGAACGCCGGCTTCCAGACCACCACGTCGGCCCATTTGCCGACCTCGATGCTGCCCACCTCGTGGCTGATGCCGTGCGCAATGGCCGGGTTGATGGTGTACTTGGCCACGTAGCGCCTGACGCGGAAGTTGTCGTTGCGCGCACTGTCCTGGGGCAGGGCACCGCGCTGCGCCTTCATCTTGTGCGCGGTCTGCCAGGTGCGCAGGATCACCTCGCCCACGCGGCCCATGGCCTGGCTGTCGCTGCTCATCATGCTGATGGCGCCCAGGTCATGCAGTACGTCTTCGGCGGCGATGGTCTCGCGGCGGATGCGGCTTTCGGCAAACGCCAGGTCCTCGGCGATGCCGGCGTCGAGGTGGTGGCACACCATCAGCATGTCCACATGCTCGTCCAGCGTGTTCACCGTGTAGGGCATGGTCGGGTTGGTGGAGCTGGGCAGAAAGTTGGCCTCGCCCACCACCCGCAGGATGTCCGGGGCGTGGCCGCCGCCAGCGCCCTCGGTGTGGAAGGCGCACAGGCCCCGCCCGCCGGCGGCGGCGATGGTGTTCTCCACAAAGCCCGATTCATTCAGCGTATCCGAATGGATCGCCACCTGGGTGTCGGTGGCCTCGGCCACGTCCAGGCAGTTGCTGATGGCAGCCGGGGTGGTGCCCCAGTCTTCGTGCAGCTTCAGGCCGATGGCGCCGGCCTCGATCTGCTCGTGCAGCGCAGCCGGCTGGCTGGCATTGCCCTTGCCCAGGAAGCCCAGGTTCATCGGGAACGCGTCGGCCGCTTGCAGCATGCGCTCCATGTTCCAGGGACCGGGTGTGCAGGTGGTGGCAAAGGTGCCGGTGGCCGGCCCGGTGCCGCCGCCCATCATGGTGGTGATGCCACTGGCCAGCGCCTCCTCGATCTGCTGCGGGCAGATGAAATGAATGTGGCTGTCGATACCGCCGGCGGTGACGATGCTGCCCTCGCAGCTGATGATTTCGGTGCCCGGGCCGATCACGATGTCCACGCCCGGTTGCACATCCGGGTTGCCGGCCTTGCCGATGGCCACGATGCGACCGCCCTGTAGGCCGATGTCGGCCTTGACGATGCCCCAGTGATCGACGATCAGGGCATTGGTCATCACACAGTCCACCGCGCCTTCCTGGCGGGTGCGCTGGCTCTGCGCCATGCCGTCGCGGATGGTCTTGCCGCCCCCGAACTTCACCTCTTCGCCGTAGCCGCCGGCGCGCAGGGTGTAGTCCTGTTCCACTTCGATCAGCAGGCCGGTGTCGGCCAGCCGCACCCGGTCGCCCACGGTGGGGCCAAAGATTTCCGCGTAGGCGCGGCGCCCGATCGTTGCCATCAAAGTCCTCCCTGCACCAGTCCGCGGAATCCAAAGACCTGCCGTGCGCCGGCATAGTCCACCAGCTCCACCGTGCGCTGCTGGCCCGGCTCGAAGCGCACCGCCAGGCCCGAGGCGATGTTCAGCCGCATGCCGCGCGCCGCCTCGCGGTCGAACTCGAGCGCACCGTTGGTTTCGGCGAAGTGGTAGTGCGAGCCGACCTGGATCGGCCGGTCGGCGGTGTTGCGCACCACCAGGGTCAGGTGGCGCCGGCCCGGATTGATGGGGTGATCGGGTCCATCGGTGAGGAGTTCGCCTGGGATCATGGAATCCTCACCGATCGCCACGCGACAACCAGACGGCGAGCACGAGCAGGGCGCCGACCGCCAGGAAACCCCACCCGTCGGTGGCGTGCCAGTGGCTCCCCGAAAGGCCATGGCCTTCATGGGCCAAAACGGCTGCAGGCCAGGTGGCGAGGGCATTGGTTGCTATGAAAAGCGTGGTTTTCCGGGTGGTGGGATTCATGGGCGGGCCAAGGTGGTTGGTGGGTCAGATGATGGGTTGGTGCACGGTGACCAATTTGGTGCCGTCGGGGAAGGTAGCCTCCACCTGGATATCCGGAATCATGTCGGCCACGCCCTCCATCACGTCGTCGCGGGCCAGCACGCTGCGGCCTTCGCTCATCAACTGGGCCACCGTCTTGCCGTCGCGCGCGCCTTCCATCACGGCCGCGCTGATCAGCGCCATGGCTTCCGGGTAGTTGAGCTTGAGGCCGCGCGCCCTGCGCCGTTCGGCCAGCAGGGCCGCGGTGAAGATCAGCAGCTTGTCTTTTTCTCGGGGGGTGAGTTCCATGGTGCTTACAGGCTAAAGGCGGCAGGATACTGCAAGCAAAAATCATACCGTTTTCTGCTGCGGTGCAGCAAGTTGGCACGGCGCTTGCAAGGGTGGGCCGGGCACCCGATGCGGGACCGAATTTTCTCAACCCTGGAGTCTTCACCATGCAACGTCGACATTCTCTGAAAACGCTATGCGCCGCCCTCGCAGTGGGCTGGGGCCTTGCCGGCATCGCGCCGGCACAGGCTCAAAACACCATCAAGGTCGGCGTGCTGCACAGCCTGTCGGGCACCATGGCCATCTCGGAGACCGTGCTCAAAGACACGGTGCTCATGGCCATTGACGAAATCAACGCCAAGGGCGGTGTGCTGGGCAAGAAGCTCGAGCCCGTGGTGGTGGACCCGGCCTCCAACTGGCCGCTGTTTGCCGAGAAGGCGCGCCAGCTCATCAGCAAAGACAAGGTGGCCGTCACCTTTGGCTGCTGGACCAGCGTGAGCCGCAAATCGGTGCTGCCGGTCTATGAAGAGCTCAACTCGCTGCTGTTCTACCCCGTGCAGTACGAAGGCGAAGAGCTCAGCAAGAACGTCTTCTACACCGGCGCAGCGCCCAACCAGCAGGCCATTCCCGCCGTGGAATACCTGATGAGCAAGGACGGCGGCAGCGCCAAGCGCTTCGTGCTGCTGGGCACCGACTACGTGTACCCGCGCACCACCAACAAGATCCTGCGCGCCTTCCTGAAGAGCAAGGGTGTGGCCGACGCTGACATCATGGAGGAATACACCCCCTTCGGCCACGCCGATTACCAGGGCATCATCGCCAAGATCAAGAAGTTCGCCGGCGAGGGCAAGAAGACGGCCGTGGTGTCCACCATCAACGGTGACTCGAACGTGCCCTTCTACAAGGAGCTCGGCAACCAGGGCCTGAAGGCCACCGATGTGCCGGTCGTGGCTTTCAGCGTGGGCGAGGAAGAACTGCGCGGCGTGGACACCAAGCCGCTGGTGGGCCACCTGGCCGCCTGGAACTATTTCATGTCGATCAAGGCGCCGGCCAACGACGAGTTCACCAAAAAGTGGGCCGCCTACGCCAAGGCCAAGGGCCTGCCCGGCCACAAGGACAAGCCGCTGACGAACGACCCGATGGAGGCCACCTACATCGGCATCTACATGTGGAAGCAGGCGGTGGAAAAGGCCAAGACCACCGACACCGACAAGGTGATCGAAGCCATGGCCGGCCAGACCTTCACCGCACCCTCGGGCATCACCTCCAGGATGGACGAGAAGAACCACCACCTGCACAAGAGCGTGTTCATCGGTGAAGTGAAGGCCGATGGCCAGTTCAATGTGGTGTGGAAGACGCCCGGCCCGGTCAAGGCCCAGCCCTGGAGCCCCTTCATTCCGGAGAACAAGGGCAAGAAGGATGAGCCGGTCATCGCACCCAAGAAGTCCTGATCGCTTGATCTGAACGTCGTATCTCTGACATGAGCCTCTTGCGTGAGGCCCGGCGGCCATGCCGCCGGGTACTGCTCTGCCTCGTCCAGCCTTTCGGGGCCTTCTTCAGCCGTGGGTTCTTGAGCCTGCTGCTGACAGGCGCCTGTTTGGGCCTGGGCACCTTGCTGGGCGATGCGGCGCATGCGCTGACGCCGCAGCAGGCGCACGCCATTGCCGCAGGTGAGACGGAAGAGCGCCTGAAGGCCCTGCAGGAGGCCGCCGCCACAGGCGATGCGGCCCTGGGGCCGTATCTCAAGGCCCTTGAGGATGGCGCGGTGAGGGTGAGCGCCTCGCAGGCCTTCGTGATGTCGGGCTCCAGTGCCGTTCTCGCCGGTGCTGGCACGCCCTCGGCCTTGCCCGCAGATGCACAGGAGCCCATGATCAACAACAGGCTGCGCGGCGCCATCGCCGCGGTGCAGTCGAGTCTGAACCTTCTCTCGAACGACCGTGAGGTTCGGGCTCAAGCCCTGCGCCAACTCACCACCGCCGGTGTGGACGCGTCGCAGTTGGCATTGATCGAGAAGGCGCTCGCCGTCGAGACGGATGGGGAGTTGCGTGCCTCACTGGAAAAGCTGAAGGCCTTGGCTTCTGTGGCCGCTGAGGATTCGGCCAAGCGCTTGGCCGCGGTGCAGCGCTTGGCGGAAAGCGGCGAGCCCTCGGTGCGCAGCCTCTTGCAGGAGCGGCTGGCCCCTGGCGCCGAGACGGACGCGCAGGTGCGCAGCGCCATTGTGAGGGCCGTGGCCGCCATCGAATCCCGTCTGGCTTGGGGCGAACGGTTGGGCATCATCTTTTCCGGCATCAGCCTGGGCTCGATCCTGGTGATTGTGGCTCTGGGCTTGGCGATCACCTATGGGCTGATGGGCGTGATCAACATGGCCCACGGCGAGCTGATGATGATCGGCGCCTACGCCACCTACTTGGTGCAGGGCCTGTTTCGACAGTGGCTGCCCGGCGCCTTCGATTACTACGTGCTGGCTGCGGTGCCGGTGGCCTTCCTGTCGGCCGCCTTGGTGGGGGCGGCGCTGGAGCGCACCGTGCTGCGCTGGTTGTATGGCCGACCGCTTGAAACGCTGCTGGCCACCTGGGGCATCAGCCTCATCCTCATTCAAGCGGTGCGCACCCTTTTCGGCGCACAAAACGTACCGCTGGAGAACCCGGCCTGGATGAGCGGGGGCCTGGCCGTGCTGCCCAACCTCACCCTGCCCTACAACCGAATGGTGATCATCGCCTTTGCGGGCTTGGTGCTGTTGGGCGTGGCGCTGCTGATCGCCCGCACGCGGCTGGGCCTGATGGTGCGTGGCGTTACGCAGAACCGGCGCATGGCATCCTGCGTGGGCGTGAACACTGCGCGTGTCGACACCCTGGCCTTTGCCCTGGGTTCAGGCATCGCGGGCCTGGCCGGTTGTGCGCTGTCGCAGGTCGGCAACGTGGGCCCCGACCTCGGGCAAGCCTACATCGTCGACGCCTTCATGGTGGTGGTGTTGGGTGGCGTGGGCCAGCTGGCGGGCACCGTGGTGGCGGGCCTGGGCCTGGGTGTGTTGAACAAGCTGCTCGAAGACTGGGCCGGCGCCGTGCTGGCCAAGATCATGGTGCTGGTGTTCATTGTGCTGTTCATCCAGAAGCGGCCCCAGGGGCTGTTCGCGATGCGCGGCCGGTCGGCGGAAGCCTGAAGCTCGAGGGGCATTCGTGAATCAGGCATCTCTTCAATCCAAACTGCTGGGGCCCACGGGCTGGACGGGCGTGGCCGCCGCCC
>VERU01000570.1 GCA_018882485.1 Rhodoferax sp.
CCCGCTTCCTGCCCGCTGGTTTTTATTACAAAACCTTCATGGCCTCGCAGAAGGCCTGGCACTTTTTTGAGCGCCACATCCGCAGCGCCAGCGGCTTGGGTGTATCGCCCATGGAGCGCGATCCCGATCACTACGAAAAGCGCTTTGCCCATTGTGATGTGCTGGTGGCCGGCGGTGGCCTGGCGGGCATCAGTGCGGCGTTGGCTGCAGCATCGACCGGCGCCCGGGTGATTCTGGCCGACGAGCAGTCCGAGCCCGGTGGCTGGCTGTTGTCGAGCGATGCCCAGGTGGATGGAGTGCCGGCCACGCAGTGGGTCGCGTCGGCGTTGGAGCGGCTGCGCTCCCATCCGGATGTGCTGGTGCTGCCCAGGACCACGGTGTTCGGCTACCAGGACCACAACCTGCTGACCCTGGCCGAGCGCCGCACCGATCACCTGTCCCAGCCCGGGGATCAGGCGCGCGAGCGCCTTTGGAAGGTGCGTGCCCGTCAGGTCGTGCTGGCCACGGGCGCACACGAGCGCCCGCTGGTTTTTGCCAACAACGACATCCCCGGCACCATGCTGGCGTCGGCGGTGTCCACTTACGTGCGGCGCTATGCCGTGATACCAGGTCGGCAGGCGGTGGTGTTCACCAACAACGACAGCGCCTACGACGCGGCCCTGGCACTGCATGAGGCGGGCGCCGCCGTCACGGTGATCGATGCCCGGGCCCATCCCGATGGTGAACTCAGCCGCAGAGCTCAGGGTGCCGGCATCGGCATCCTGCCCGGGCAGGTGGTGATCCAGGCCCGCGGAGGCAAGTCGCTGGAGTCGGTGGAAGCGCATGCCCTTGGCAGCGACGGGACCCTGGGTCCCCGCACGGGCAGTTTCTCCTGCGATCTGCTTGCGGTATCGGGCGGGTTCAGCCCGGTGGTGCACCTGCATTGTCAGGCGGGCGGCAAGCCGGTCTGGAACGAAGATCTGGCCTGTTTCACTCCGGGCAAGGCGATGCAGGCTGAACGATCTGCGGGCGCTGCACGTCAACCCATGGGCTTGGCCCAATGTGCCGCAGACGGTCACGAGGCCGGTCTTGCGGCTGCCGTTGCGGCAGGCTGTGCGGCCTCCGGGGCTGCTGCGCCCTCGGTGGCCTCGGGCGACACCGGGTCGATACGGCCTCTCTGGGAGGCCCCCCATGTGCTGGCAACCAGCCGGGCACCCAAGAAGTTCGTGGACTATCAGAACGATGTAGGGGCCAGCGACATCCACCTGGCTGTGCGTGAGGGATTCGAGTCCATCGAGCACGTCAAGCGCTACACCGCCATGGGGTTCGGTACCGACCAGGGGAAAACCGGCAATATCAACGGCATGGGGATTGCCGCTGCCCTGCTGGGCAAACGCATTCCCGAGGTCGGCACGACCACGTTCCGCCCCAACTACACCCCTGTTACTTTCGGTCTGTTGGCGGGTCGCGAACTCGGGCCACTGTTCGACCCGATCCGAACCACCGCCATCCACGACTGGCACATGGCTCGGGGCGCCCTGTTCGAGGACGTCGGACAGTGGAAGCGTCCCTGGTACTACCCGAAGGCCGGGGAAGACCTGCACGCGGCCGTGGCGCGCGAAGTACTGGCCGTGCGCAACGCAGTGGGTACGCTGGACGCGTCCACGCTGGGCAAGATCGACATCCAGGGACCCGATGCGGCGGTGCTGCTGAACTGGATGTACACCAACGGCTGGTCCAAGCTGGAGGTGGGAAAGTGTCGCTACGGCCTGATGCTGGACGAGAACGGCATGGTGTTCGACGATGGCGTGACGGTGCGCCTGGGTGAACATCACTACCTGATGCACACCACGACCGGCGGCGCAGCCCGTGTACTGGCGTGGCTGGAGCGCTGGCTGCAGACCGAATGGCCGCACCTCAAGGTTTATCTCACCACGGTGACCGATCATTGGACGACGACCGCCGTGGTGGGTCCGCGCAGCCGTGACGTTCTGCGTGCCGTTTGCCCCGATGTGGGCTTCGATGACGCC
>VERU01000571.1 GCA_018882485.1 Rhodoferax sp.
GCCCAACTGCATGGCGCCGAGCTGCACGGCCTGCTGCACCGGCAGCCGCAGCGGGTCGATGTGCCCGGACAGCGCCGCGTGGTTGACCTGGGTCTGTTGCGCCAGGTAGGTGATGACCAGCGAGATGCCGATGCTGCTGCCCAGGCTGCGCACCAGGCTGTACATGGCGGTGCCTTCGTTGCGGTAGCGGGGCGCCAGCGTGGCAAACGAGATGTTGGACAGCGGCGCGAAGATCAGCCCCAAGCCCAGCCCCTGCAGCACGCCGCTGCCCACGATGGCGCCTGCGCCCACCTCAGTGGTGAAGAACGTCATTTGCCACAGCGAGGCGCTGGTCAGCAGCAGACCGGTCAGGATCAGCAGGCGGCCGTCCAGCCGCCCGGCCAGCCGGCCAGCCAGCATCATCGAAAACATGGTACCCACCCCGCGTGGCGCCAGCAGCAGGCCGACGTCGATCACCGGGTAGCCCATCAGGTGCTGCATGAAGGGTGGCAGCAGCGCCATGGTGGCCAGCAGCATCACCCCGATGATGAAGATCAGCAGCAGTCCGGCTGCGAAGTTGCGGTCCGCGAACAGACCCGGTTCGATGAAGGGCTGCGGGTGCGTGAACATGTGGGCCAGGAACAGGTAACCGGCCAGGCCCGCCACCAGCGCCTCGGTCACCACCTCGGCGCTGTCGAACCAGCCCAGCGAGTGGCCGCGGTCCAGCATCAGCTGCAGCGCACCCAGCGCCAGGGCGAGCAGGCTGAAGCCGAACAGGTCGAACCGGCGGCTCGGGTCCAGCGGTGTCTCGTGCAGGTAGGCGGCCATGCCGAACCAGGCCAGCAGGCCCAGCGGCAGGTTGATGTAGAACACCCAGCGCCAGTTGTACGACTCGGTCAGCCAGCCCCCCAGCATGGGCCCGACGATGGGCCCGATCATGACCCCCATGCCCCACAGCGCCATGGCCGAGGCCCGGCGCTCGGGCGGATAGCTGTCGAGCATCACCGCCTGCGACAGCGGCACCAGGCAGGCCCCGAACACGCCCTGCAGCAGCCGGAACAGCACGATCTGCGTCAGGTTCTGCGCGGCGCCGCACAGCATCGAGGCCAGCGTGAAACCCGCCACCGCCGCCATGAAGACCCGCTTGCGGCCCAGGCGCGCCGTCAGCAGGCCGGTCAGCGGCATGCAGATGGCCGCCGCCACGATGTACGAGGTCAGCACCCAGGAAATCTGGTCCTGGGTGCCGCCCAGCGAGCCCTGCATGTGCGGCAGTGCCACGTTGGCGATGGTGGTGTCGATGGCCTGCATGATGGTGGCCAGCATCACCGACAGCGCCACCATCCCCCGGTGCGGACTGCCGGTCTGCGCGGGTGCGCTCAAAGCGACAGGCCCAGCAGCCGGCGCCGCTGGCCGGTTTCAATGTCCACATGCGCCGACAGGCCGGCGCGCAGCGGCGGTGCATCCGCCGCCGGCTCGATGCGGATGCGCACCGGCACCCGCTGGGCGATCTTGACCCAGTTGCCGGTGGCGTTCTGGGCCGGAATTACCGAAAACTCCGCGCCCGTGGCCGGGCTCAGGCTCTCCACCACCCCCTGCCAGCGCCGGTCCGAATACGTGTCGATGCGCACGCTGACCCGCTGGCCGGGCCGCACATGGGTCAGCTCGGTCTCCGGGAAATTGGCCTCCACCCACAGCGTGCCGTTGGCCACCAGCGCCAGCGCGCTGGCGCCCGCCGCCAAGTACTGCCCCGGCTTGGGCGGCCGGCTGACCACCCCGGGCAGCGGTGCCCGCACCTCCGTGTGACGCAGGTTCAGCTGCGCCTGGTCCAGCTCGGCCTGGGCCGCCTGGTAGCCCGGCAGGCGCTCGGGTGACGCATCCAGGCTGCCGCCCAGCGCCATGGCGATGCGTTGCAGTCCCAGTTCCAGCGCCTGCACCTGGCGCTCGGCCACCTCGGCGGCCTGCCGCGCCTCGTCGAACTTCGCCGCCGAGACGAACTGCCGCGCCACCAGATCGGCCATGCGCTGCTG
>VERU01000572.1 GCA_018882485.1 Rhodoferax sp.
GGCCAAGGACCTGGCGCGCTCCCTCAGCCTGGTCTCCATCCGCGTGGTCGAGACCATACCGGGCAAGAACTACATGGCGCTGGAACTGCCCAATGCCAAGCGGCAGTCGATCCGGCTGTCCGAAATCCTGGGCTCGGGCGTCTATCACGAGGCACGTTCCCTGCTCACCATGGGGCTGGGCAAGGACATCGTCGGCAACCCCATCGTCGCCGACCTGGCCAGGATGCCGCACGTGCTGGTGGCCGGTACCACCGGCTCGGGCAAGTCGGTGGGCATCAACGCCATGATCCTGAGCCTGCTCTACAAGGCCGAGGCGCGCGATGTGCGCCTGCTCATGATCGACCCCAAGATGCTGGAAATGTCGGTCTACGAGGGCATACCGCATCTGCTGGCGCCGGTGGTCACCGACATGAAGCAGGCCGCGCATGGCCTGAACTGGTGCGTGGCCGAGATGGAGCGCCGCTACAAGCTCATGAGCAAGCTGGGCGTGCGCAACCTGGCCGGCTACAACACCAAGATCGACGAGGCCGGACAGCGGGAGGAGCTCATCGGCAACCCCTTCAGCCTGACCCCCGAATCGCCTGAGCCGCTGACGCGGCTGCCGCACATCGTGGTGGTGATCGACGAACTGGCCGACCTGATGATGGTGGTGGGCAAGAAGATCGAGGAGCTGATCGCGCGGCTGGCGCAGAAGGCGCGCGCGGCCGGCATCCACCTGATCCTGGCCACCCAGCGGCCCAGCGTGGATGTGATCACCGGGCTCATCAAGGCCAACATCCCGACCCGCATCGCGTTCCAGGTGTCGAGCAAGATCGACAGCCGGACCATCCTCGACCAGATGGGTGCCGAGGCCCTGCTGGGCATGGGCGACATGCTCTACATGCCCAGCGGCACCGGGCTGCCGGTTCGGGTTCATGGCGCCTTCGTGAGCGACGACGAGGTGCACCGGGTGGTGAGCTACCTCAAGACCCAGGGCGAGCCCGACTACATCGAGGGCGTGCTCGAAGGCGGCACCGTCGATGGCGAGGGAGAGGCCGGAGCCGAGGGCGGGGCCAGCGGCGAGAAAGACCCGATGTACGACCAGGCGGTGGAGGTGGTGCTCAAGCACCGCAAGGCCAGCATCTCCCTGGTGCAGCGCCACCTCAAGATCGGCTACAACCGGGCCGCCCGCCTGGTGGAAGACATGGAGAACGCGGGCCTGGTCAGCAGCATGAGCAGCAGCGGCCAGCGGGACATCCTGGTCCCGGCGCGCGCGGAATGAAGCAGTCCGCGCTCCGGGTGGCTATCTTTGTGATAGCAAACTATGCAGTCATGGCAAGGGCTGGGGGCTTGGAAAGCCTGGAGAATTTCCTGAAAGCCACGCGCAGCGGTCGTGCCGAATTCACCCAGCAGGTCAGCGCGCCGGCGCGGCAGGGGCAGGCGGCGCGCACCCGCAACTCGTCGGGCCGCTTCGAGTTCGTGCGCCCCGAACGGTTCCGCTTCAGCTACCGCAAACCCTTCGAGCAGACCCTGGTGGCCGACGGCCGCACCCTCTGGCTGCACGACCCCGACCTGAACCAGGTCACCGCGCGCCCGCAGGCCCAGGCCCTGGGCGCAACGCCCGCGGCCCTGATTGCCACCGCCTCCGACCTGCGCGCCCTGCAGGCCGATTTCGTGCTGACCGAGGAACCTGCCCAGGATGGCCAGCAATGGGTGCTGGCCACTCCCCGGCAGGCGGATGGCGCGGTGCAGCGGGTGCGCATCGGTTTTCGCGGTGCGGAGCTCAGCACCCTGGAGATCCTCGACAGCTTCGGTCAGCGCTCGCTGCTGAGCTTCAGCCAGTTTCAGGCCAACCCGGCGCTGGATCCGGGCCTGTTCCAGTTCCGGCCGCCGCCGGGCGCCGACCTGATCCGGCCATGAGCCTGATAACGGCCGTTTCCACGCGGCAGTGGCCGTATTTGCCGGTTGGGGTGCGTCGGCGCAGGAGGGTCGGGCATGGCTGAGCTGTTTGCCCTGCAG
>VERU01000573.1 GCA_018882485.1 Rhodoferax sp.
TCCACAGACCGTGCGTCAGCTGCTGGCGGGTCTGGAGCCGGAAGCGCGAGCCGCCGGTGCAACGGATCATCAGCAGCCCGGGTTGCGGTCGCTCCAGCGCGTCGATATGGGCCAGGGTGCCGACGTCGTGGAACGTCTCGGTGGCAAATCCTTCGGCGGCGGGTGCCGCGCGGCTGCGCACCTCGTGACCACGGCTCAGGGCCACCACGCCAAAGGGCCGGCCCTCGCGGTGGCAGCGCCCGATCATGTCGAGGTAGCGTACTTCGAAGATGCGCAGCGGCAGCACGCCCTGCGGGAACAGCACGGTCCCCAGCGGAAACAGGGGGATCGTCAGCGATGCGGAGTCGGACATGGTGGAGCGGCCGGGCCAGGCGACGCGCGACAGGATGGGAGGTGCATCATCCCATGAAGCCGCGCCGGCGGCTCACATGGCGCGAAAACGGTGGGCGTACAGGCGGCTCACCGCCAGGCGTTCGGGCCGACCGCGCAGCGACAGGCTCAGGCGGCCGCTGTCGTCGCGCCAGACGGTGTCGATGCAGCCGGCATGGACCACCGTGCCACGGTGCACCTGCCAGAACACCGCCGGATCGAGCTGCGGCAGCAGGTCTTTCAGCGGGGTGCGTATCAGGTGCTCCTGGTCGGTCGTGAACACCCGCAGGTACTTGTCTGCCGCTTCCAGGAAACACACCTCGGACACCGGCACCAGCCGGATGGTGCTGCCCAGACCGGCCTGGATGTAGGCCAGCGGCGGTGCCGGGGCCGGCGGGGGCTGCGGCGTCTCGCTGGCGGCCAGCAGCGCCCGCAACTGCTGCAGCGTGCGGTCGAACGCCAGGTCCGGGCCGGTCCCGGGCGCCGCCGGGATGGGCTGTACCGGCGCCAGGCGCTGGCGCAATTGCTGCACCGTACGGCGCAGCCGCTGGGGCTGCACCGGTTTGAGCAGGTAATCGGCCGCCTGGGCCTCGAAGGCCTGCACCGCGTACTGGTCGTAGGCGGTCACGAACACCAGCGCCGGAAAGGGCCGGTCGGCCGGCCATTCGTCGGCCAGTTGTACGGCCGCCTCCAGGCCGCTCTGGCCGGGCATGCGGATGTCGAAAAACAGCACATCGGGCCGCAGCGACAGGGCACGCTGCACCGCCGCCAGGCCGTCGCCCACCCGTTCCAGCACCCGCAGTTCGGGCCAGGCGCGGGCCAGCTCGGCCTGCAGGGCCTCGGCCAGCAGCGGCTCGTCTTCGGCAATCAGGGCCGTGGGGGATGTCCAGGGGGTCATTGTTGTACGGGAAATCGAACTCCAGCCCTTGTACCGCCTTGCGGGAGTGCTACGCATTCCATAGCAAATCGCTCGCCGTGCAAGGCCTCCAGCCGCTGCCGCACCTGCAGCAGGCCAAAGCCGCCGGCGGCCGGCGCAGTCGCCGGGCCGCCCGTCTCGGCCCGCCAGAGGGCAGCGTCCGGGGCCGGTGTGCCGGGACCGCTGCCGTCATCGAGCACGTCCAGCCGCAGCCAGCCGTCTTCCTGCCGAGCCCGCACCGTGATCTGGCCGCCGGCCGGCAGGGGTTCCAGCCCATGCCGGATGCTGTTTTCCACCAGCGGCTGCAGCAGCAGCGGGGGCACCGGCACCTCGCGCAGGGCTTCGGGCAGATCCAGCGTGTAGCGCAGCCGGGGCCCCATGCGCACCGCCATCAGCGCCAGATAGTCGTCCAGCCGGGCAAATTCCTGGTGCAGCGGGTGCAGGGTGGCGCGCGAGGCGCTCAGGGTGGCCCGCAGAAAGGCCACCAGGTGGTCCAGCATGGTCTGGGCCCGCTCTGCGTCGATGCCGACCAGCGCCCTCAGGTTGGCCAGGGTGTTGAACAGCATGTGCGGCTCCAGCTGGGCCTGCAGCAGCCGCAGTTGCGACTCCACGGCGTGGCGCTGCGCGGCCTCGGCCTGGGCCAGCGCCCGGGCGGCCTCTTCGCGCACGGCGGCCAGCCGGGCCCGGCTCATGAAGAAATAGGTGCAGCCG
>VERU01000574.1 GCA_018882485.1 Rhodoferax sp.
CACCGGGCCCTGGACCGACGGGGGCACGCCCCAGCGGCTGGCCGAAATCAACCGGGAGACCCCGCCATGAGCGCATTCGACACCACCCCCCATGTCCGCCGCCGCGCCGAACTGGCCCGGCGCATCGGCCCCGCCGGCATCGCCATCATCCCGACGGCGCCGGAGCGCCAGCGCAACCGCGATTCCGACTACCTCTACCGCCACGACAGCTATTTCTATTACCTCACCGGCTTCACCGAGCCCCAGGCCTGGCTGGTGCTGACGGGCGACGGCCGCAGCCGCCTGTTCTGCCTGCCCAAAGACCTGGAGCGCGAGATCTGGGACGGCTACCGCCTCGGGCCTGCCGATGCGCCGGCCCGGCTGGCGGTGGACGAAGCCTGGCCGGTGACCGAGCTGGACGCGCAGCTGCCGGCGCTGCTGGATGGCCGTGACGCCGTCTGGTTTCCCTTTGCCACCCACGAAGGCCTGGAATCCCGCGTCGATGGCTGGCTGGGCCAGCTGCGCAGCCGCGTGCGCTACGGCACCCTGTGCCCTGAACAACAGCGCGACCTGTGCGGCCCGCTGGACGAAATGCGGCTGGTCAAGGACCCGCAGGAACTCGACACCATGCGACGCGCCGGACGCATCAGCGCGGGCGCGCACATCCGCGCCATGCAGGTCTGCGCCCGCATGCTGCGCGCGGGACAGGCGGTGCACGAGTACCATCTGGACGCCGAACTGCTGCACGAGTTCCGCCGCCACGGCTCGCAGTACACCGCCTACGGCTCCATCGTGGCCGCCGGTGCCAACGCCTGCGTGCTGCACTACCGGGCCGACGCTGCGCCGGTGCGCGATGGCGAACTGGTGCTGATCGACGCCGGCTGCGAGCTCGACGGCTACGCCAGCGACATCACCCGCACCTTCCCCGCCAACGGCCGCTTCAGCGGGCCGCAGCGTACCCTGTACGAGCTGGTGCTGGCCAGCCAGCACGCCGCCGTGGCCGCCACCCGGGCTGGCGCCCGCTTCACCGACCCGCACGAGGCCACAGTGAAGGTGCTGGCACAGGGCATGCTCGACGTCGGCCTGCTGGACCGCAACAAGGTGGGCACGCTGGACGACGTGATCGAGAAGCGCGCCTATTTCCAGTTCTACATGCACCGCACCGGCCACTGGCTGGGCATGGATGTGCACGATTGCGGCGCCTACACCGAGCCTTCGGAAATCGGCCAGACCAGCGTGCGCAAGGACGCCCTGACCGGCGACACCATCGTCAACCGCCCGGCGCGCATCCTGCGCCCCGGCATGGTGCTGACCATCGAGCCCGGCATCTACGTGCGCCCGGCCGAAGGGGTGCCCGAGGCCTTCCACCACATCGGCATCCGCATCGAGGACGATGCTGTGGTCACCCCCACCGGCTGCGAGCTGATCACCCGCGACGTGCCGGTGGAGCCGGATGCCATCGAGGCGCTGATGCGGGCCTGAGCGCCGCCGCAACGGACCCGCGCGCCGACCCCGCCCGATGCCTCCGGCACGATGACACGAACGCGCCTCATGAGTACCCTGACCCGCATCGACACCCATGTCCTCAACGTGTCGGACAAGACCAACTGGGTGTTCCTCTGCGCCACCGACGACCGGGGCGCCACCGGCTGGGGCGAGGCCTCGCTGATCGGCTGGGAGCCGCTGCTGCAGGCGGCGGCGCAGCACCTGGCGCCGCAGTGGCTGGGCCTGGATCTGGACCGGCTGCAGGCGCTGCGGCCTTCGGCGCAGTCGCCCGGGGGGCTGGTGGCCAACACGGTGCTGAGTGCGCTGCTGCAGGCCACGGCCAGCCTGCAGGCCCAGGCGCAGCAACGGCCCGCAGCCGAGGTGCTGGGCCCGGTGCAACGGCATGAGGTGACGCTGTACGCCAACATCAACCGCGCCACCCGCCTGCGCACGCCCGAGGGCTTTGTGGCCACCGCCTTGCGGGCGCAAGCCCAGGGTTTCAGCGCCTTCAAGGTCGCGCCCTTTGACGG
>VERU01000083.1 GCA_018882485.1 Rhodoferax sp.
GTGTAGGCCCGGCGGTAACGGTGGATCAGGTCGTCCTCGATGCAGCCCCCGGACACCGATCCCACCACCGAGCCGTCTTCGCACAGCGCCATGACGGAGCCCACCGGGCGCGGCGACGACCCCCAGGTCCGCACCACGGTGCCCAGCAGCGCCCGCCGGCCGGCGGCGCGCCAGACCTGCAACTGGCGCAACACCACGACATCGATGTTTTCCATAAGACGTGTCCCGTAGAGCCCTGTTCCGTTGTGGCGAGTCCGATTCTGGCGCAGGCCGGGGCTTGCACACCCTGGCTTGCGTCAAATTCTGCGGCTTCAGCGGGCCAGCCAGACCCCCAGTGCCAGCGCTGCGAGTCCGATCGCGACCCAGGCGGCCACCGGCAGGCCCAGCGGTCCGGCGGCCGCAACCGGCGCGGGCGCGGGTGCAAGGGCTGGCGCCACAGCCGCCGGGTGGCGGCGCTGCATCTCGTCGTCAAAGCGTTTGAAGAAATCCTCGGCCATGGACTTGGCGGCTCCATCGATCAGCCGCTGGCCGAGCTGGGCCACCTTGCCGCCCACCGAGGCGTGCACGGTGTAGGCCAGCAGGGTGCCCTGCTCGCTGGGGGTGAGCGTCACCTGCGCATCGCCCTTGCCGAAGCCGGCCGGGCCGCCCTGCCCCTCGAAGCGCAGCGTGTAGCTGTGCGGCGGCTGGATGTCCTGCAAGGTGATCTTGCCGCTGAAGCGGGCCGAGACCGGTCCGATCTTGAGCGCCATGCCGATCGCGTACTGGTTCTCGCCACTGGCCTCGACCTTGTCACAACCCGGAATGCAGGCTTTGAGCACCTCCGGGTCGTTCAGGGCGTCCCAGGCCTGCTGCTGGGTCACATTCAATGGGCGGCTGGCTTGCATGTCCATGGTGGGTACTCCTTGGGATTCGGCGACGGGTGCCGGTATGCGATATGCGATGTATTGTCGTCCGGCACGGGTTCAACGCCGCAGCAGCGCGGCCAGGCTGGCGGCCAGATCCTCGAGCCGCGCCAGGTTGTGCACCGCCAGCATGCCGTGCGCCTGGGCGTGCAGGGCGGCCGCGCCCCGGGCCAGCGGGGCATAGCCCTCGAAGCGCAGCAAGGGGTTGAGCCACAGCAGGCGACGGCAGCGCCGCCGCAGCCAGGCCAGCTCCTGCACCAGCAAATCCGGCGGTCCCGTGTCCAGGCCATCGGTGATCAGCAGCACCAGGGTGCGGCGGCCGACCAGCCGGCGGGCATGGCGCGCGTGCAGGGTGGCCAGCGATTCGCCCAGCTGCGTTCCCCCGGCGAAATCCTCGATCATCCGCCCGGCCTGCAGCAGCATGGCGTCGGTATCGGCCAGCCGGAATGCCGGGGTCAGGTCGGTCAGACGGGTGCCGAAAGCAAACACATCGCGGCGCGCATGGCGGCGGGTGGCGGCATGGAGGAAGGCCAGCAGGAGCCGGGCGTAGCGCTCCATGGAACCCGACACATCCACCAGCACCAGCAGCGGCAGCGGCTGGGCACAGCGTTGCAGCCGGGGCAGGCGCAGCGCCTCGCCCCCTGAGCGCACCGACTCCTGCAGCACGCCAGCCCAGTGCAGCGCCGCGCCCCGCTGGCCGGGCCGGGTGCGCCGGGTCTCGAATTCGGGCAGGGGCAGGCGGATGTCGCGGGCCAGCCGCTCCACCAGCCGGTATTCCGACGCCGACAGGGTGTTGAAATCGGCCTGCCGCAGGCGCTCGCGGTCGCTGGCGGTCATGGCGGCATCGAACTCCACCTTCTGGTCTTCGGGTGGCGGCGCGCTGGGGCGGCCATAGGCCTGCTGCGGTGCCAGGGCCTCGCGCACGCGGGGGCGGCGGCGCGAGGGCTCGGCGCGGCCTTCGGCGCTGGGCAGCATCTGGGCCAGCAGCTTGTTGGCCACGTCGGGGTTGCGGAAGAACAGGTCGAACAGCTCGCGAAACACCTCACGGTCCTGCTCGCGGCTGACGAGCACGGCCTCCAGCGCGGCCGACAGGTCGGCCCGGCGCTCCAGACCCACAGCCTGCACCGCATCGACCGCCAGCGCAATGCGCGCGCTGTCGACCTGCACCCCGGCCCGGCGCAGGGTGCGCCCAAAGGCAGCGAGATTGGTCGCGAGCTTGCCGGCCCGCGCGTCGCCCAGCTGCATCAGGCTGGGTCCGTGGCCTCGGGCTGCAGCAGGGCCTGCGCCATCTCGTGCGTCAGGGCCGCCACGTCCTCGCGCTGCTTGAACAGGATGCCCGCGGTGTCGGAGACCCGCTCGGGATCCAGCTCCAGCGTGTCCAGTGCCATCAGCGCCTTGGCCCATTCCACGCTCTCGGCGATGCCGGGGGCGCGCTGGAAGGCGTTGGCAAAGGGCTGGCCGCGCAGCCGGTTGACCACCAGCGCGACCTGCGCCGTCAGAGCCTCCGAGGCCTGGGGCAGCTGGGCCCGCAGGATCGCCAGCTCACGCTCACGGTCCGGATAATCCAGCCACTGGTACAGGCAGCGCCGCTTGACGGCGTCGTTGAGCTCGCGGGTGCGGTTGCTGGTCAGGATGGTGACCGGCGCGGCGCTGGCACGCACCGTGCCCAGCTCGGGAATGCTCACCTGGTATTCGCCCAGGTATTCGAGCAGGAAGGCCTCGAAGGGCTCGTCCGCGCGGTCCACCTCGTCGATCAGCAGCACGGCACCCGGCGCCGGCGTCTGCAGCGCCTGCAGCAAAGGCCGGGCAATCAGGTAGCGCGGCTGGTAGACCTGGCGCTCCACCTCGTCGACCTCCAGCTGCCGGCCCTCGACGGCCCGCATGTGCAGTAACTGGGCGGCGTAGTTCCACTCGTAGAGGGCTTCACGCTGCTCCAGCCCGTCGTAACACTGCAGGCGCAGCATCTGGCGGCCCAGCACCTGGGCCAGCGCCTTGGCCAGCTCGGTCTTGCCGACGCCGGGTTCCCCTTCCAGCAGCAACGGGCGGCCCAGACGCAGGGCCAGGAACACCGCCGTGGCCAGCCGGCGGTCGGCGAAATAGCCAGCCTTGGCCAGCGCCTGGGTGAGGGCATCGATGGAAGACAGGTCGGACATGAAAAACCCCAATGAAAAGGCCCCGCGTCAGCAAACACGGGGCCCGGGGAGGCAGCGTTGCGCGGGCGCTCAGGCCAGCAGCTTCGCCACGGCGCGCTGGGTCTGCACGCTGATCAGGTTGGCGCGGTAGGCCGCCGAAGCATGAATATCGGCGTTCAGGTCGGAGGGATCGATGGCCACGCTGGCAGCCGACGCCACGGTGAAGCTGCGGTTGAGGGCCGATTCCAGGCCGGCATGACGGAACACGCAGGATGCGGCACCGGTCACCGCCACCCGGACGCCGGAGCCGGTCTGGGCCACATAGACCCCCACCAGCGCGAAGCGCGAGGCCGGCTGCAGGAACTTCATGTAGACCGAGCGGGTCGGGATCGGGAAGCTGATGGCGGTGATCAGCTCACCGTCCTGCAGTGCCGTGGTGAACATGCCCTGGAAGAAGTCGTCGGCGGCGATCTTGCGCGAGGTGGTGTGGATGGTGGCGCCCAGGGCCAGCACGGCGCTGGGGTAGCAGGCGGCCGGGTCGTTGTTGGCCACCGATCCCCCCAGCGTGCCCATCGCCCGGACCTGACGGTCGCCGATGTGCGCGGCGAGGTCGGCCAGACCTGGAATCAGGGCCCGCACTTCGGGGTGGTTGGCCACGTCGATATGCCGCGTCATGGCGCCGATCACCAGCGCGTTGCCCTCGCGGCAGACACCCACCAGTTCCTTGATGCCGGACAGATCGGCCAGCTGGCCGGGCTGCGACAGGCGCAGCTTCATGGAAGCCAGCAGGGTCTGGCCGCCGGCCAGCACCTTGGCTCCGCCAGCCGCCAGCCGGGAGGCGTCCGCGACCGTCTGGGGTCGCTCCAGTGTGAATGCGTACATGGTCTTGGTTCCTTGTTCGGTTCAGGGCTTACTTGGCGGCCTGGATGGCGTTCCAGACGCGGTTGGAGGACGCCGGCATGTCGAATTCCTGCACGCCCAGCGGCCGCAGGGCGTCCAGCACGGCGTTGATGACCGCCGGCGGCGAGCCGATGGCCCCTGCTTCGCCGCAGCCCTTGGTGCCCAGCGGATTGTGCGTGCAGGGGGTGCACACGGTGCCGATGCGGAACTCGGGGAAGTCATCGGCGCGCGGCATGGCGTAGTCCATGAACGAGCCGGTCACCAGCTGACCGGTTTCCCGGTCGTAGACGCAGTTCTCCAGCAGGGCCTGGCCGATGCCCTGCACCAGCCCGCCATGCACCTGCCCCTCGACGATCATCGGGTTGATGATGTTGCCGAAGTCATCGACCGCGGTGAAGCGGTCCACCCGGGTCACGCCGGTGGCGGGATCGATCTCCACCTCGCAGATGTAGGTGCCAGCCGGGAAGGTGAAGTTGGTCGGGTCGTAGAAGGCGTTCTCGTTCAGGCCCGGCTCCAGCTTGTCCAGCGGGTAGTTGTGCGGCACATAGGCGATCAGTGCCACCTGGCCGAAGGTGACCTTCTTGTCGGTGCCCTTGACCGTGAACTCGCCATTGGCGAAATCGACGTCGGCGTCGCTGGCTTCCATGAGGTGGGCCGCGATCTTCTTGGCCTTGGTCTCGATCTTGTCCAGCGCCTTCATGATGGCCGCTCCCCCCACCGAGATGGAACGCGAACCGTAGGTGCCCATGCCGAAGGGCACGCGACCGGTGTCGCCGTGCACCACGTCCACCGCCTCGGGGGCGATGCCCAGGCGCGCCGCCACCACCTGCGCGAAGGTGGTTTCATGGCCCTGGCCATGGCTGTGCGAGCCGGTGAACACCGTCACGCTGCCCGTCGGGTGGACGCGGATCTCGCCGCACTCGAAGAGGCCGGCACGGGCGCCCAGCGCCCCCGCGATGTTGCTGGGGGCGATGCCACAGGCCTCGATGTAGCTGGAGTAGCCGATGCCGCGCAGCAGGCCTCGCGCCGCACTGGCGGCCTTGCGCGACTCGTAGCCGGCCACATCGCCGAGCTCCTGGGCCCGGGTCATGCAGGCCAGGTAGTCCCCGGTGTCGTACTGCAGGGCCACCGGGGTCTGGTAGGGCCAGCTGTTGATGAAATTGCGCTTGCGGATCTCGTCCTGCGACAGGCCCAGCTCCCAGCCGCAACGGCTGACCAGCCGCTCCAGCAGGTAGGTGGCCTCGGGCCGCCCGGCACCGCGGTAGGCATCCACCGGCGCGGTGTTGGTGAACCAGGCGTCCACCTCCACGTAGATCTGCGGGCAGGTGTACTGTCCGGCCAGCAGCGTGGCATACAGGATGGTGGGAACGGCGGTCGAGAAGGTGGACAGGTAGGCGCCCAGGTTGGCATGGGTGTGCACCCGCATGGCCAGGAACTTGCCGTTCGCGTCCATGGCCATCTCGGCATGGCTCACATGGTCGCGGCCATGGGCATCGGTCAGGAAGGATTCGGAGCGCTCGCAGGTCCACTTGATGCTGCGGTTGACCTGCTTGGAGGCCCAGGTCAGCGCCACATCCTCGGCATAGAGGTAGATCTTGGAGCCGAAGCCGCCACCCACGTCGGGAGCGATCACCCGCACCTTGTGCTCGGGCAGGCCCAGCACGAAGGCCGTCATGAGCAGGCGCTCGACGTGCGGATTCTGGTTCGACACGTGCAGCGTGTATTCCTCGCTGGCCCGGTTGTAGCTGCCGATGGCCGCACGGGGCTCCATGGCGTTGGGCACCAGCCGGTTGTTGATGAGGTCCAGGCGGGTCACATGGGCGGCGCCGGCAAAGGCCGCATCCACCTGCGACTTGTCACCCAGGACCCACTTGTAGCAATGGTTGTCGGGGGCGATGTCATGCAGCGGGGTGGCCTTGGCCGCATCGCGCACATCCACCACCGCCGGCAGCACGTCGTAGTCCACCGAAACCGCCTCAGCGGCGTTCTTGGCCTGCTCCAGCGTCTCGGCGATCACCATCGCCACCGGATCGCCGACATGGCGCACCTTGCCCAGCGCCAGCACCGGGTGCGGCGGCTCCTTCATGGGGGTGCCATCGGGGTTGTTGATGAGCCAGCCGCAGGGCAGGCCGCCCATCTTGCCCTCGAGGTCCTTGCCGGTGAAGATCTCGACGACGCCGGGCATGGCGCGCGCCGCATCGAGGTCGATCGCCGTGATCACCGCGTGGGCATGCGGGCTGCGCACGAACACGGCGTAGGACTGCGCGGGCTGCGTGATGTCGTCGGTGTACTGACCGGCGCCCGTGAGAAAGCGCAGGTCTTCCTTGCGACGCAGCGACTCGCCGATGTGCGGCAACTTGGAAAAATCGGATGCACCCATGGTCTGTACTCCTTACTGGCCAGCCATGGCCGCCTGGCCCTGCTGCACCGCCTTGACGATGTTCTGGTAACCGGTGCAACGGCACAGGTTGCCCTCCAGCAGCTCGCGGATTTCGGTCGCGCTGGCCTTGGGGTGGTGGGTGCACAGATCGACCGCGCTCATCACCATGCCGGTGGTGCAGAAACCGCACTGCAGGCCATGGCACTCCTTGAAGGCGGCCTGCATCGGATGCAGGGTGCCGTCCCTGGCCGCCAGGCCCTCGATGGTGGTCACCTCGGAGCCGTCAGCCTGGGCCGCCAGCAGGTTGCAGGACTTGACGGCTCGCCCGTCCTTGATCACGGTGCAGGCCCCGCACTGGGCGGTATCGCACCCGACATGGGTGCCGGTGAGCTTGAGGTGCTCGCGCAGCACCTGGACCAGCAGGGTGTTCGGCGGAACGTCCGCCGCCACCGCCTTGCCATTGACCTTCAGTTGTACCAGCATGAATGGTTCTCCGTTATGCGAGTGGGAAGCAAAAAGCTTTTCGATTATTCAGCCCCGCCGTGTCCATTCTGGCTAGGCAAAACCCTAGGTTTGGCGGGAATTCGCAAGGCCGGGACGCCTCAGCGGCCGGCATTCGGGAAGAACAGCTGTTCGCCGCCGATGCGGTAGGCCGCGATCACGGCCTGACCCGCCGGTGACGTGACCCAGTCGGCGAACTTCTGGGCGTCGGCCGCCTTCACGTGGGGATGCCGGGCGGGGTTGACCACCAGCACCCCGTAGGGATTGAACAGCCGGGTGTCGCCCTCGACGAGCACGGCCAGGTCACCCCGGTTGCGAAAGCTCAGCCAGGTGCCGCGATCGGACAGCACGTAGGCGCCGGTGCTGGCGGCCATGTTCAGCGCCGGCCCCATGCCGCAGCCGCATTCGCGGTAACCGCCGCCGCGCGCCTCCAGCCCGGCCAGCTTCCAGTAGCGCAGTTCGGCCGCATGGGTGCCGCTCTTGTCGCCCCGCGAGACGAAGGGCGCGTTGGCGGCGGACAACTTTTTCAGGGCCAGGGCGATGTCGCGCCCCCGCAGACGGGCCGGGTCGGCCGCCGGTCCGATCAGCACAAAGTCGTTGTACATGACCGGCAGGCGCCGCAGGGCAAACCCCTCGGCGACGATCTTCTCCTCGGCTTCGGTGTCGTGCACGAACAGCACATCGGCATCGCCACGACGGCCCATGTCCAGCGCCTGCCCGGTGCCCAGCGCCACCACCTTCACATCCAGCCCGGTGGCCCGCTTGAACTCGGGCAGCAGATGGGCAAACAGGCCAGATTGCTCGGTGGAGGTGGTGGAGGCCATCGTGATGGTCTGCGCCGACGCCCCGGCCGACGCCCCGGCAAAAGCTACTAAATAAATAGCAAACAATCCATATTTGATAAGGCCTGAAGGCCTAAATGATGCCAAAATTTTCATGGTAATTCCCCCGTGACGAAGTGATGGGCGGCGGGACACTGGCGGGCCAGCCGCTCGCGGTTGAAGAAATCCTCGGCCGGCAGGTCGGCCAGCAGCCGTCCCTGCTCCAGGTACAGCACCCGGGTGGCCAGACGCTTGACCTGCCCCAGGTTGTGGCTGGCAAACCCCAGCGTCACCGCGGGCGTGCGGGCGGCCCATTCAGCGATGTGCTGCTCCACCTCGCGCTTGGCGTGGCGGTCCAGGCTGGAGGTGGGCTCGTCCAGCAGCAGCACCTGCGGCGCCAGGGCCCAGGCGCGCGCCAGGGCCACCCGCTGCAACTGCCCGCCCGACAAGGCCCGGCCGCTGCGCAGGGCCAGATCCTGCAGCCCAAAGCGGGCCAGCGCAGCCCGGGCCGTCTCCCGGGCCCTGCGCCACGGCTGGCCAGCCAGCCACAGACCCAGCGTCAGGTTGGTCCACACACTCAGCCGCAGCAACTGCGGCCGCTGAAACAGCATGGCCAGGCGCAGCCCATCGGCCTGCATCCGGCGCCCCACGGTCGGCCGGACCAGCCCGTGCAACAGGCGCAGCAGACTGCTTTTGCCGCACCCGTTGCCGCCGATCAGCGCCACCCGCTCGCCAGCGGTGAGCTGCAGGTTCACGTCGCGCAAGGCCCACACCGCCGAGGCTCCGTCACCGTAACACAGCCCCGCCGCGTCCAGCCGGATCAGCCCGTTCACAAAGCCCCCTGCGGCTCGATGGTGCGCCCGGCCGCCGCCGGCAGCCCGCGGCGCAAGCCGGCGACCGCCAGATGCAACGCCAGCACCACTGCCAGCAGAACGAGGCCCAGGCCGAGCGCC
>VERU01000575.1 GCA_018882485.1 Rhodoferax sp.
TGCCCGAGCTGTGGGACTTTTTCACCGCGCTGCCGACCACGGTGGTGGTGGACCACATGGGCCGCCCTGATGTCAGCAAGCCCATCGATGGCCCCGAGTTCCAGCTGTTCCTGAAGTTCATGCGCGAGCACCAGAACGTGTGGAGCAAGGTCAGCTGCCCTGAGCGCCTGTCGGTCACCGGCCCCAAGGCGCTCGGTGGCGAGCAAAACGCCTACCGCGACGTGGTGCCGTTTGCGCGTCGCGTGGTGCAGGAGTTCCCCGACCGCGTGCTCTGGGGCACCGACTGGCCGCACCCCAACCTCAAGGACCACATGCCCGACGACGGCCTGCTGGTGGACTTCATCCCGCAGATCGCGCCCACGGCTGAGCTGCAGCAAAAGCTGCTGGTCGACAACCCGATGCGCCTGTACTGGCCGGAAGAATGCAAATAATTTCGTGTGCCAGATCTTCAGCTCTGGCACCGACCGATTGGAGGATTTATGGCCCTGGACAAACCCTACACCGACGTGCCCGGCACGATCATTTTTGACGCCGAGCAATCGCGCAAAGGCTACTGGCTCAACCAGTTCTGCATGTCGCTGATGAAGGCCGAGAACCGTGAGCGCTTCAAGGCCAACGAGCGCGCCTACCTCGACGAGTGGGCCATGACCGAAGAGCAAAAGCAGGCCGTGCTGGCACGCGACCTGAACTGGTGCATACGCACGGGCGGCAACATCTACTTTCTGGCCAAGATCGGCGCCACCGACGGCAAGAGCTTCCAGCAGATGGCGGGCAGCATGACCGGCATGAGCGAGGACGAGTCCCGCGCCATGATGATCGGTGGCGGCCGCCGTATCGAGGGCAACCGCTTCATTGGCGAAGATGGCGACGCCCAAGCCCACCGCCAGCCGCAAGGCGCGGCGGGCCAACCCGGACACTGAACACCATGGCACACATCACCGCTTCCGTTTACACATCCCATGTGCCGGCCATTGGCGCTGCCATGGACCTGGGCAAGACCGGCGAGCCCTACTGGCAGCCGGTTTTTCAGGGCTACGAGTGGTCCCGGCAATGGATGAGGGACAACCCGCCTGACGTGATCTTTCTGGTTTACAACGACCATGCCACAGCCTTCAGCCTGGACATGATCCCTACTTTTGCCATCGGCACGGCGGCCAGCTACCAGCCGGCCGACGAGGGATGGGGCCCCCGTCCGGTGCCGGTGGTGCAGGGGCATCCGGAATTGGCGGCCCACATCGCGCAGTCGGTGATCCAGCAGGACTTTGACCTCACCATCGTCAACCGGATGGACGTGGACCATGGCCTGACCGTGCCGCCGAGCCTGATGTGCGGCCAGCCGCCGGCCGAACACTTCGCCTGGCCCTGCCCAGTGATCCCCTTCGCCGTGAACGTGGTGCAGTACCCGGTGCCCAGCGGCCAGCGCTGCTTCCAGCTGGGACAGGCGATCCGCCGCGCGGTGGAGAGTTTTGACGAAGACCTGAAGGTGCAGATCTGGGGCACGGGCGGCATGAGCCACCAGTTGCAGGGCCCGCGCGCCGGCCTGATCAACCGCGAATTCGACAATGCCTTTCTGGACAAGCTGATCGCCGACCCGGCGGCTGCAGCCGCCATTCCGCACATCGACTATGTGCGGGAAGCGGGTTCGGAGGGCATCGAGCTGGTGATGTGGCTGATTGCCCGGGGTGCTATGAAAGATGTAGCTGAAAACCCAGTATCCGTAAGGGCCAGGCACCGTTTTTACCATGTGCCGGCGTCGAATACAGCGGTCGGCCACCTGATCCTGGAGAACACCTGAATGAGCAAGACCCTGAAGGTCGCGCTGGCCGGTGCCGGCGCCTTTGGCATCAAGCACCTGGACGGCATCCGGCACATCGCCGGCGTGGAGGTCGGCTCGCTGATCGGCCGGGAACTGGACAAAACCCGCGAGGTGGCCGCCAGGTACGGCATCGGGCATGTCACGACCGATCTGGCGGACAGTCTGGC
>VERU01000576.1 GCA_018882485.1 Rhodoferax sp.
CGGCCCCACGGTGCGCGAGAGCTACGTGAACCTGATCCCGACCACCGCCGGTGGAACCCACGACAGCGGTTTGCGGGACGGACTGTTCCAGGCGGTCAAAGGCTTCATCGAACTGCATGCGCTGGCGCCCAAGGGGGTCAAGTTGCTGCCCGATGATGTGTTCCTGCGCGCCAGCTTCGTGCTGTCGGCCAAGGTGCTGGACCCGCAGTTTCAGGGTCAGATCAAGGAGCGGCTGAACTCGCGTGACGCGGTGCGGCTGGTTTCGGGCTTTGTACGCCCGGCCCTGGAGTTGTGGCTGAACCAGCATGTGGAGTACGGGCGACGGCTGGCCGAGATCGCCATCCGGGCGGCACAGACGCGCCAGAAGGCCGGCCAGAAAGTGGAAAAGCGCAAGGGCTCCGGTGTGGCCGTGCTGCCGGGCAAGCTCACCGACTGCGAGAGCCGCGACCTGGCGCACAACGAGGTGTTCCTGGTCGAGGGCGATTCGGCCGGCGGCAGCGCCAAGATGGGGCGCGACAAGGAAAGCCAGGCGGTGCTGCCCTTGCGGGGCAAGGTGCTCAACACCTGGGAGGTGGAGCGTGACCGCCTGTTTGCCAACACCGAAATCCACGATATCGCCGTGGCCCTGGGTGTCGACCCGCACGGCCCGAACGACCAGCCCGACCTCAGCGGCCTGCGCTATGGCAAGGTCTGCATCCTGTCCGATGCCGATGTGGACGGCTCGCACATCCAGGTGCTGCTGCTCACCTTGTTCTTCCGCCACTTCCCCAAGCTGATCGACGCCGGGCATGTGTACGTGGCGCGCCCTCCGCTGTACCGGGTGGATGCACCCGCCCGGGGGCGCAAGCCGGCGTCCAAGTCCTACGCGCTGGACGAGTCGGAGCTGGCCGCCATCCTGGACAAGCTGCGCAAGGAGGGCGTGCGCGAGAACGGCTGGACCATCAGCCGCTTCAAGGGGCTGGGGGAGATGAATGCCGAGCAGCTATGGGAAACCACGCTCAACCCGGACACCCGGCGCCTGCTGGCCGTTCAGCTGGGCGATTTCGATGTGGCCGGTACCGAACGGCTGATGGGCAAACTCATGGGCAAAGGGGAAGCCGCAGCCCGACGGGAGCTCATGGAGCAGCACGCCGACGCGGTCGATGTCGACATCTGAGGCGTGCCGCGGTCGCCGTATCGTGTTCATGATCAAGGGCTCAATCGGTCTCCAAGCCCCGTGGATACTGGGTTTGTTGCTATTGTTATGGCAGCATTCTGCACACGCCGACCTGTGGACCTTTGTGGACGAACGGGGCGTTGCGCACTTTGCCGCTGAGCCGCTGGACGACCGGTTCGAGCTGTTTTTTCGGGGTGAACTGCCCGGCGTGCTCAAGGCTGCGCCCACCCCTGCGGAGCCCCGGCCGGCACCCCGGCGGCCTCGGGAAACCGCGGCCACCGGGGTGCCCGTCACGGCCGGTCCGTTGCCGCAGCCGGTCGATGCCGGTGGCTCCCAGGCGCACAGCGCGGACGGAGCCTGGGCCCAGGCTGGCGCCGGCGGGGCGGCGTTGTGGGTTCGGAGCTACCTGGAGCGCTTGCCGGCCTACGCCCAGGTTCGGCATCAGCTGCACGACGCTGCCCTGACCCACGGGGTCGAGCCGGAGTTGCTGCAGGCCCTGATCGCCACCGAGTCGGGCTTTGACGCCCGCGCGATGTCGCCCAAAGGGGCCATCGGGCTGATGCAGGTCATGCCCGACACGGCGATCCGCTTCGGACTGGGGGGTGACAACCGGGCCACGGTCGAACGGAAGCTGCTCGATCCGGCCACCAATCTGACCACCGGCCTGCGCTACCTGCGGTTCCTGATGAACCTGTTCGCGGGGCGGCTGGAGCTGGTGCTGGCGGCCTACAACGCCGGCGAGGGCGCCGTGCAGCGCGCCGGCAATGCCATCCCCAATTACCGGGAGACGCTGAACTATGTGCGCACGGTGATGCAGCTCTACAC
>VERU01000084.1 GCA_018882485.1 Rhodoferax sp.
GCACCGAGGCCTCGCGCAGTGCCGAGACGGCGGCCACCGGCGCCCGCGTCATGGCCCACAGCGCGATGCCGTAGGAGCCCAGCGAGGCCAGGGCGCCGCCCAGGGCCAGTGGCCAGCGGGCGCGCACATAGGGCAACACAGTTGCGCCTCTGCGGCGCCAGAAGACCATCAGGGCGAAGGGCCAGCCGTCGAGCAGGAAGAGGGTGGCCACGTACTGCGCGGCGTCGCTGGATGCGCGCACGCCCAAGGCGTCCACCACCGTGTAGCAGGCAATGATGACGGCATTGGTCAGGGCAAACGCCACGGCCTTGGGCGCCTTGAGCGCATGGGGGCTCAGGCCCAGGGTCAGCACGCCGGCGCTCACGCCCAGCACACCGGCCCAGGCCACTGGCGACAGATGCTCGCCCAGGAACAAGGTGGCCGACATCGCCACCAGCAGCGGCGCGCTGCCGCGCATCAGGGGGTAGGTCAGCCCGAGGTCGCCATGCCGGTAGGCGCCGGTGAGCGCCGTGTAGTAGGCCACGTGGATGACCAGCGAGGCGACGAGCCAGGGCCAGGCCGCGGCGGGCGGCCAGCCCAGCACCAGCACCAGCGGAATCGCCACCACCGAGCCCAGCAGGTGAATCAGTGCCGTGTCCAGCGCCTTGTCCTGGCTGGACTTGACCAGCGCGTTCCAGCCGGCGTGCAGCAGGGCCCCAAACAGCACCGCTGCCACCACGGGCCCGCTCAGGCTCACACCCACGGGAGCGAATAGGTCTTGATGTTGGTGAAGCTCTTGATGGCTTCCTGCACGCCTTCCTTGTAGCCCAGGCCCGAATCCTTGATGCCACCAAACGGCGTGAGCTCCAGCCGGTAGCCGGGCACCTCGCGGATGTTGACCGAGCCCACATGCAGGTCGCTCACGAAGCGGGTGATGTAATCCAGGCGGTTGGTGCAGACCGAGCTGGAGAGTCCGTAGGCGGTGCCATTGGAGATGCGAATGGCGTCGTTGATGTCCTTGAATCGGATGATGGGCGACACCGGGCCGAAGGTCTCCTCGCGGGCCACCGTCATGGCCGGGTCGACCCGGTCGATCACCGTGGGCGAGTACAGGGCGCCGCGCCGCTGGTTGCCCACCAGCAGGCGCGCACCCTGGGCCACCGCCTCGTTGACCCGGCCCTCAAACAGGCGGGCGGCGGGTTCATCGATGACGGTGCCCATGTCGTTGCCTTTGTCCAGCGGGTCGCCGTAGGTCCAGGCCTGCGTCTTGGCCACCACCTGTTCGACAAACCGGTCTGCCACCGCCTCGTGCACCAGCATGCGCTTGACGGCCGTGCAGCGCTGGCCGGAATTCTTGTACGAGCCCTGCACCGCCAGGGTGGAGGCCTCATCGATGTCGGCGTCTTCCATCACGATGATGGGGTCATTACCGCCCAACTCCAGCACCAGCCGCCGGTAGCCGGCCTTGGCCGCAATGTATTTGCCGATGGCCACGCCGCCCGTGAAGGTGACCAGGTCGACCAGGGGGTGGGTGATGAGTTCGTCGGCAATCTCCGCCGGGTCGCCGGTGATGATGCTCAGCATTTCGGGCGGCAGGCCGGCCTGGTAAAGGATGTCGGCAAAGAAGATGGCCGAGAAGGGCACCTTCTCGGAGGGCTTGAGCACCATGCGGTTGTTGGTGGCAATGCTGGGTACCACCTTGTGCGCCACCTGGTTCATCGGGTGGTTGAAGGGTGTGATGGCGGTGATCACCCCCAGCAGCGGCGAGCGCTGGGTGTAGACCCGGCGCTTCTTGCCATGGTGGGTCAGGTCGCAGCTGAAGATCTGTCCGTCATCCTTGAGCACCTCGTTGGCCCCGAACAGCAGCACGTCGCTGACCCGGCCAGCCTCGTACAGCGCTTCCTTGATGCACAGGCCCGACTCGGCCGTGATCAGCTGGGCCACGTCCTGCAGCCGCTGGCTGATCAGGGCGGCGGCACGGTTCAGGATGGCGGCACGCTCAAAGCGGCTGAGGGTCGGGGTGTAGGAATGCGCCGTGGCAAAGGTTTGCCGCACCTCTTCCAGGGTGGCCTTGGGCACGGTGCCGATGAGTTCTTCGGTGTAGGGGTTGTGGACCGGGATCACCCGATCCCCGCTGCGTTCGGCGCCCACCTTGCGGCCGGCGATGCGCATCTGATTGAGGTGATGGTCCAGGATGAAGGTTGAAATCATGTCGGGCTCCGCAATTGGTTGTGGATTCATTGCGCCAGGTTCAGGGCGAGGTCGAAGGCGTCGAAATTGCGCAGCCGTCGGCTGGCGTCGAGCCCGGGGAGGGGGCGGTTGAGGATCAGAGGCACCCGCTGCTCGCTGATGCCGCCGTGCGAGCGCAAGGGCACGTCCAGGGTGCTGAGGTCGTGGCGCTGGGCGCTGGTGCCCAGCACCGTGAAGCGCTCGGACACCACCACCAGATCGCCGATGCGGTCGGCCGGCAGTTCGAAGCGTTCGGCCGCCTCGGCCCGCTGCAGCACCCGCTCGATGCCCGGCAGGGCCGCCAGCCGGGCACACGCGGCGACGGGGTCGCATCCGACAGGCAGGTACACCGTGGCGAAGGATCCGAGCGCGCCGTGGTGCACCACATAGGGGTCGGTGATGGGCAGGATCACGCGGGCGGCGGCGGCGCCCAGCCAGGCGTCGAACCAGTCCTGCAGGTAGATCACATCGGGCTGGCCGTCCATGGCCACCTTGGCGTTCATGCCGTGGTCTGCGGTGAGAGCGATCACGCAGCCCAGGGCATCAAGCTGGGCCAGGTAGCCATCCATCATGGCGTAGAAGGCATTGGCGCCGGCGGTTCCGGGCGCGTGCTTGTGCTGGACGTAGTCGGTGGTGGAGAGGTACATCACATCGGGCCGCCGGGTCTGCATCAGGCGTACCCCTGCGGCGAACACGAACTCCGACAGGTCGGCGCTGTACACGCTGGGCAGCGGCCGCCCGACCAGCTTCAGCACATCCTCGATGCCATGGACCGCCAGGCTGACCTGGTCGGCCTTCTCTGAGGAGAAGCAGATGCCTTTCATGCCGTGGCCCAGCAGGGCGCGCAACTTGTCCTTGGCGGTGACCACGGCCACCGACAGCCCGGCGTCCGCCAGTGCTGCCAGCAGGGTGGGCGCACGCAGCCATTTGGGGTCGTTCATCATGACCTCGGTGCCGCTGGCCACGTCGTACAGGTAGTTGCCGCAGATGCCGTGCACGCTGGGCGGCACGCCGGTCACGATGGACAGGTTGTTGGGGTTGGTGAAGGTGGGCACCACGCAGTCGGCCACCCGGGCACTGCCGCGGGGCAGGGTGGCGCGCAGCCAGGGCATGTGGCCGGTGGCGACGGCCTGCGCGAGGTAGTCGGGTTCGCAGCCATCCACGCAGACCACCACGGTGGGCTGGGTAGGCAGCCGGTAGCTGCGGCCGTTGACGGCGAGGGTGCGTGTGTTGCTGGGGGGTTGGGCTTGCATGTTCGGGTTTCAGGAGGTCAGGGACATCGGGGCGGACTGGAAGGCGGTTTCGGTCGCCGGTCCGGGCGAATGGGTGTCGGGTCTGGCAACCGGGCCGGCGTCCAGTCCGGACGCCGGGATGGGGCGGCGCGACCCGTGCGTGAGTGCGCGCTGCTTGCTCTCCATCGCATGGTCGAACAGGGTGCGGGCGGCGCGGATCGGGTCGCCGGAGGCGATGGCTTCGACGATGCGCTGGTGTTCGCCGGCCGACGCGGGCAGCGACCCTTCGTCGGTCAGGCTGAGGCGCCGAAACAGGGACAGTTCCTTGATCAGCTTGCGGTAGATGGCCGCCAGTTTGCGGTTGCCTGCCATCTCCACCAGCCGGTCGTGGAACTGCAGGTTGAGCCGGTGGTAGGCCGGCGCGTCCTGCGCCTGGACCGTGCGTTCCATGGCGGCCACGCAGTCCAGCAATTCGCGGTGCTGCGCCGGCGTCAGGTGGGTGGCCAGCTGCCGGCCCACCACCTCCTCCATCGCGGCGCGCAGGTCGAAGATTTCAGCGGCTTCTTCCACCGGGATGTCGCGCACATACACGCCCCGGTTTTTTTCGGAGCGCACCAGCCCGGCCTCGTCGAGCATGCGAAAGGCCTCGCGCACCGGCCCGCGAGACACGCCCAGCCGCTCGGCCAGTGACGCCTCGGTCAGCTTGCTGCCGGGCGGGTACTCACCCACGAGGATCGCCCGTTCGATCTCCTGCTGCACCAGCTGGCTCAGCGAGCTGCTCTGCATCAGGGCGATGGTGGATGTGGGGGCCGCGTCCATGGACCAATTGGACCACAGCGCCGTAAATTGTCAACAATCAGCAAAAGACAATTGACATTGGACAGGGGCTGGGGCTACAGTCGCGCCATCCTGCGGCCCCTTGCCCGCGGGAGGATGTGACCATGGACAGAGACAGGATCCTGCTGACGCCCGGCCCGCTGACCACCACGCTGCGCACCAAGCTCGCCATGCTGCGCGACTGGGGCTCCTGGGATGCAGACTTCAACGCGCTGACGGCCCGCGTGCGGCACAGCCTGTTGTCGGTGGTGCAGGGACACGACAGCCATGTGGTGGTACCGCTGCAGGGCAGTGGCACCTTCAGCGTGGAGGCGGCGGTGGCCACGGTGGTGCCGCGCGACGGCCATGTGCTGGTGCTGGACAACGGGGCCTACTGCAAGCGTGCGGCCCGTATCGCCACCCTGATGGGGCGACGCTGCACGGTGCTGCCTTTCGATGAGGCGCAGCCGGTGGATCCGCAGGCTCTGGCGCAGAGCCTGTCGGCCGACCCCTCGATCAGCCATGTGGTGCTGATCCACTGCGAGACCGGGGCCGGTGTGCTCAACCCCCTGCAGGCGGTGGCCGATGTCTGCCAGCAGCAGGGACGCGGCCTCATCGTCGATGCCATGAGCTCCTTCGGCGCCCTGGAGATCGATGCGCGCCGCACCCGTTTCGACGCCCTCGTGGCCGCCAGCGGCAAGTGTCTGGAGGGCGTACCCGGCATGGGTTTCGTGTTCATCCGCAAGGCCGTGCTGGACGGCTGTGCCGGCAACAGTGCCTCGCTGGCCATGGATCTGCACGATCAGTATGTCTACATGGAGAAGACCGGGCAATGGCGCTTCACGCCGCCCACCCATGTGGTGGCGGCCCTGCACGAGGCGATCGTGCAATTCGAGGCCGAGGGCGGACAACCGGCCCGGCTGGCCCGTTACACGGCCAATTTCCGGGCCTTGAGCGAGGGTATGGCCGCGCTCGGGCTGCGGCCGTTTCTGGAGCCGGCCATCCAGGCGCCGATCATCGTCACCTACCACGCACCGGCCCATCCGGCCTACGATTTCAAGCGCTTTTACGCCGCGGCCCGGCAGTACGGGTTCCTGCTGTACCCCGGCAAGCTGACCCAGCTGGAAACCTTTCGCGTCGGGTGCATCGGTGCCATCGGCCCGAACGACATGCGCCAGGCGGTCGATGCGGTGGCCCGGGCGCTGACCGACCTGGGTATTCCGCCGGGCCGCCCGGACGCCTGAGCGGTGGCGCGCGTCGCCGTCATCGGCGCCGGCTTCGTCGGGCTGTCCTCGGCCTACTGGCTGATGCGCGACGGCCACCAGGTCGCTCTGTACGACCCGGCGGGCGTGGCGGGAGGGGCGTCCTACGGCAATGCGGGCACCTTTGCCAATTACGCCTGCATCCCGGTCAACCATCCCTCGGTGTTCCGCGATCTGCCACGCTACTTGCTCTCCGGCGACAGCCCGCTGCGGCTGCGCGGGTCGTACCTGCCCTGGCTGATGCCCTGGCTGCTGCGTTTCCTGTGGCATTCGACCCCGGCGCGATCCGTCGCCACGTCAGCCGCCCTGTCGACCCTGCTGGCGCGCGCCCACGAGGGCTACCGCAGCATGGTCGCCGAGGCCGGGCTGGCGGTCCATCAGCGGCAGGCCGAGTGCCTGTACCTGTACGCGGGTGCCCAGGCCTTCCGCACCGCCGAACCTTCGCTGCAGCTTCGCCGCGAGCTGGGTGTGGACTGCCAGGTCATCGGGGGTGACGAGGTGGCCCGGCTGGAGCCGGCCCTGGGCTTGCGTTTCGACCGGGGCGTGCGTTTCGAGGGGTCCTGGTTTCTGGCCGATCCGGCTGCCTTCTTGCGGGACCTGCACCAGTGGCTGGGTCAGCGCGGCCTGCACACCGAGTCCCGGGCGGTCACCCGGCTGCGACCGGCGGCCGATGGCGTGCTGGCAGACACGGCGTCGGGTGAGGCCGTCTACGACCACGCGGTGCTGTGCGCGGGCGCCCTGTCGGGGCCGCTGGCGGCCCAGTGCGGCGACCGGGTGCCGCTGGAGGCCGAACGGGGCTACCACCTGATGTTTGCCGGCGCCCAGGGGCTGCTGTCGCGCCCCGTGGGCTGGGCCGAACGCGGCTTCTACATGACCCCGATGGCCCACGGCCTGCGGGTGGCGGGTACGGTGGAGCTGGCTGGCCTGCGGCCCCGCCGGGACCCCGGCCTGCTGGGCCTGCTGCAGTTCTCCGCGCGCCGGGCCCTGCCGGCGCTGGGTGAGCCGGTCGATCCCTGGCTGGGCTTTCGGCCGACCCTGCCCGATGGTTTGCCCGTGATCGGACGTTCGCGCCACAGCGCACGGGTGCTGTACGCCTTTGGTCATCAGCACATCGGCCTGACGCTGGGCGGTCTGACGGGCGCCCTGGTCGCCGACCTGGTGGCGCAGCGCGTACCGGGGGTGGATCTGGCGCCCTTTGCCGCGAGCCGGTTTGTCTGAACGGCGGCGCCCGTGTGGCCCTCGTTAAGATAGCGACGCGCTTCGGACCGTCCGGCGCCGCCTCCATTGGAATCCGACCATGGCCACAGCCAAGAAAACCACCTCTCCCGAACACGCCGCGGTCGCTGCGGTGCGGCGCTCCAGCCACGGCAAGGTCAAGGTCGCGGTCAGCGACATCGACGGTGTGCTGCGCGGCAAGTACCTGCACCGCGACAAGTTCCTGGGTGCCGCCGAGCCCTTTCCCAAGGGGGGCTTCGGATTCTGCGACGTGGTGCTGGGCTGGGACATGATGGATGTCACCTACGACAACACCACCGCCACCGGGTGGCACCATGGTTTCCCGGATGCGCTGGCCCGGCTCGACCTGGACACCGCGCGCCATGTGCCCTGGGATGACGGGGTGCCCTTTTTTCTGGGTGAGTTCGTCAATTCCGATGGATCGGCCCACGCCCAGTGCCCGCGCCAGACCCTCAAGCGGGTGCTGGCCCGCGCCCGCAAGATGGGTTTCGAGGTGATGACCGGCATGGAGTTCGAATGGTTCAACTTCGCCGAGACGCCGCAGAGCTGGGCCGCCAAGAAAGGGGTGGGGCCGGAAGTGCTGACGCCGGGCATGTTCGGCTACTCGCTGCTGCGCATGAACCAGCACCGCCCCTTCTTCAATGCCCTTATGGACGACATGCTGGCCTTCGGCGTGCCGGTCGAGGGGCTGCACACCGAGACCGGGCCGGGGGTTTACGAGGCGGCCATCGGCTTCAGCGAGGCGCTGGAGCAGGCCGATCGGGCCATCCTGTTCAAGACCGGCGCCAAGGAGATCGGTGCGCGCTTCGGCATCATGCCCAGCTTCATGGCCAAGCCGCACCAGAACATGCCCGGCTGCAGCGGCCACATCCACCAGAGCCTGTCCGACGGCAAGCGCAACCTGTTTGCCGATGCGCGGGCGCAGCGGCGCATCAGTCCGCTGTTCGAGAGCTACCTGGCCGGGCAGGTGGCCTGCCTGATGGAATTCGCGCCCATGTTCTGGCCCACCATCAACAGCTACAAACGGCTGGTGGATGGCTTCTGGGCGCCGGTCAAGCCGACCTGGGGCATGGACAACCGGACCGCGAGCTTTCGCGTGATCGCGTCCAGCGCCAAATCCACCCGGCTGGAGACCCGCTGCCCGGGCGCCGACGTCAACCCCTACCTGGCCATGGCTGCCGTCATCGCCGCAGGCCTGCACGGGGTGGAGCAGGGCCTGAAGCTGACCACGCCCCCCATCACCGGCACCAACGTGGGGGGCGAACACATCCCCCGCGCGCCCCGCACCCTGATCGAGACCACCCGCAACTTCCAGCGTTCGCAGATCGCCCGGGACTGGCTGGGAGACGGATTCGTGGACCACTTCGCCGCCACCCGCGACTGGGAATGGCGCCAGTGGCTGGACGCCGTGACCGACTGGGAAATGAAACGCTACTTCGAGATCATCTGACACCATGAGCATCAACGCTTACGCCTTCCCCACCCCGATCCGCTTTGGAGCCGGCGCCCGCCGCCTGGTGGCGGATTACCTGCGCGAGCAGGGTCTGTCGCGGCCCCTGATCGTGACCGATCGCGCGCTGGCCGCCCTGCCGGTGCTGGCGGAGTTCCGCACCCACCTGCAGGGACTGGATGTCGCCGTGTACGCGGGGGTATTCGGCAACCCCACCTGCAGCCAGGTCATGGACGGCGCGGCCGCCTACAAGGCGCACGGCGCGGACTGCGTGATCGGTTTTGGGGGAGGTGCGGCGCTGGACGTGGCCAAGGTGGTCGGGGTGGCCGCCACCCACGAGGGCGATATCCTGGAG
>VERU01000577.1 GCA_018882485.1 Rhodoferax sp.
GCCTGAGCCCGCGATTCGGGTCCGCACGGACCCCGACCCGGCCGCTCCTTCAGGGCCGCAGCACTTCCAGCAGGCGGTCGAGCCCCCCGCTGTCGATGGCCACCATGGCCTGTTCGCGCACCCGGGGCTTGGCGTGGTAGGCCACCGACAGGCCGGCGGCCCCCATCATGGGCAGGTCGTTCGCGCCGTCGCCCATGGCGATGGCGCGCTCGGGCGGCAGGCCAAGGCGCTGGCAGGTCTGCAGCAGCATGCGGCGCTTTTCCTCGCCATCGCAGATGTCGCCCCAGGGCTGGTCGACCATGCGGCCGGTCAGGCGCGCGTCGTGCACCTCCAGCACATTCGACCGGGTGTGCTGGATGCCCAGCTGGTCGCGCACGCGGTCGGTGAAGAAGCTGAAGCCGCCCGACACCAGCAGCAACTGCAGGCCGGCAGCCCGGCAGGCTGCCGCCAGGTCGGCCGCGCCCGGGTTGAGCCGCAGCCGCTGCTGCCAGACGTCCTCCAGGCGCTGCACCGGCACGCCCCGCAGCAGGGCAACCCGCCGGCGCAGGCTCTCCTTGTAGTCGGCAATCTCGCCGCGCATGGCCGCCTCGGTGATGGCGGCCACCTCGGCCTTGCAGCCGGCGGCATCGGCGATCTCGTCCACGCATTCGATGTTGATGAGCGTGGAATCCATGTCGAAGGCGATCAGCCCGAAGTCGCGCAGCCGCAGCGGCGGCGTGAAGCCCTGGATGCTCAGGCCGGGGGACAGGTCGGTGCGTTGCGTCATGGCGGCAGGCTTGAAACGGGGGAGGGGTCCGGCGCCGGGGGGCCTCAGGCGGCCACCGGCTCGCGGGGTGTACCCAGCGCCCGCAGCACCTCGCGCACCATCTGCGCGCGCTGCGGGGCCTCGGGCAGTTCCCGCTCGATGCGCAGCTTGTCGTTGCCGGCCAGCCGGATGTGGCGATTCTTCTGGATCAGCCCGATGATGGCCGAGGGATCGATGGGCGGGTTGGGCCGGAAGCTGATCTGGATCACCCCGGGCGCGGCGTCCACCTTGGCCACGCCGTAAGGCTGGCTCAGGACCCTCAGCCGGTGCACGTCGATCAGGGTCTGCGCCTGGGCTGGCAGCTTGCCGAATCGGTCCACGATCTCCTCGTTGAGCGCGTCGATCTGCTGCCCAGTCTTTGCGGTGGCCAGCTTCTTGTAGAAGGACAGGCGCAGATGCACATCGCCGCAGTAGTCCTGGGGCAGCAGCGCGGGCGCATGCAGGTTGATGTCGGTGGTGACATTGAGCGGGCTCAGCAGGTCGGGCTCGCGACCGGATTTCAGGCAGCGAACGGCTTCGGCCAGCATCTCGTTGTACAGCTGGAAGCCCACTTCCAGCAGGTTGCCGCTCTGGCTTTCGCCCAGCACCTCGCCGGCGCCACGGATTTCCAGATCGTGCATGGCCAGGTAAAAGCCGCTGCCCAGTTCTTCCATCTGCTGGATCGCGTCCAGCCGCTGGGAGGCCTGCTTGGTCAGCCCCTCGGTGTCGGGAACCAGCAGGTAGGCGTAGGCCTGGTGGTGGCTGCGCCCGACCCGACCGCGCAGCTGGTGCAGCTGCGCCAGGCCGAACTTGTCGGCCCGGCTGATCACGATGGTGTTGGCGGTCGGCACGTCGATGCCGGTCTCGATGATGGTGGAGCACAGCAGCAGGTTGCTGCGCTGCGCCACAAAATCCCGCATCACCGCCTCCAGCTGCCGCTCGGGCATCTGGCCGTGGGCCACCGCGATGCGTGCCTCGGGCAGCATCTCGGCCAGCTTCTGGCGGCGGTTCTCGATGGTTTCGACCTCGTTGTGCAGGAAGTACACCTGGCCGCCGCGCTTGAGCTCGCGCAGCACCGCTTCGCGGATCACGCCGGCGCCTTCGTTGCGCACGAAGGTCTTGATGGCCAGCCGCCGCTGCGGCGCCGTGGCGATGACCGACAAATCGCGCAGGCCTTCGAGCGCCATGCCC
>VERU01000578.1 GCA_018882485.1 Rhodoferax sp.
TCCGGTGGTGGTCTCGACGCCGGGGGTGATGCCGTATTCGGGATGGCCGGCGGTCTTGCTGTGCAGCTGGCGGAAGTTGCGCAGCTCCTTCATGGGCAGCTTGTAGCCCGTGAGGTGCAGCAGGGCGTAGATCAGCATCGAGCCGTGGCCGTTGGAGAGCACGAAGCGATCCCGGTCGAACCACTGGGGATTGGCCGGGTTGTGCCTGAGGTGCCGGCTCCACAGCCCGACGGCCATGTCCGCCATTCCCATGGGCGCACCCGGATGGCCGGAATTGGCCTGCTGCACGGCATCCATGGCCAGCGCGCGGATCGCGTTGGCCATCTGGGCGGGGGTCACACCGGGGGAGGGTTGTGCGTCGGACATGGCGGCCGGCTCCGGAAGTTGAAAGGATTGGGGGAAACCCGGCATTTTACCGGCGACGCCACCCCCAAGCGCCCCGCCGCCACGGGACGCTGCCGACCCGGTCAGCGCAGGGCGTCGTGCAGCGCGACGAACTCCTGGGTCAGCTTGTGCCGGGGATCCAGGAAGATCATGGGCAGGGACTGCTCGTGCGACTCCCGGATCCGCACCGACGCGCCCAGGTACGGCTGCAGCACGGGCAGGCCCTCGTCGATGAGTTCCTGCACCATGCGCTGCGGCAGGTTGGCCCGGGGCTGGAACTGGTTGACGATGATGCCCTCGACCCGCAGGTCCGGGTTGTGATCGGCCCGGATTTCGGCCACGTTGTCGAGCAGCGCATACAGGGCGCGGCGCGAAAAATCATCGCAATCGAAAGGAATCAGGCAGCCGTCGGCGGCGATCAGCGCACACCGGGTGTAGAAGTTGAGCGCCGGCGGCGTGTCGATGTAGACCTGGTCGTAGGTTTCGGCCAGCTGGGCCAGCGCATCGCGCAGCTTGTAGATCTTGTGACGGGATTCCAGCTTGCCGTGCAGTTCGTCGAGCAAGGGGCTGGAGGGCAACAGGTCCAGGCCCTCCCAGCGGGTGCTGACGATGAAATCGGCCAGCCCCCGGTCGCGCACCGTGAACTTCAGGCTCTGCTCGAAGAACTGGGCCCCATTCGGCGTGTCCTCGTCGGGGTCGGCGCCCAGCAGGTAGCGGGTGGAATTGCCCTGGGCGTCCAGGTCGATGACCAGGGTGCGCAGCCCCTGCCAGGCACTGATGGCCGCCAGGTTGCAGGTGATGGTGGACTTGCCCACCCCGCCCTTCTGATTGAAAACCACGTGCTGCATGTGTGCGCCCCGTACCCTGTTGTGTGCCCGTCCGTTGCAAAAAGCGGGCCGAGTGTAGCGGCGCCCTGTGACACGGGGGCCCGACTAAACTCTCCGGCCATGACGCACGCCGCCGCCCGGGCCATGGTGCTGGCCGCCGGCCGGGGCGAGCGCATGCGCCCGCTCACGGACCGCTGCCCCAAACCGCTGCTGCCGGTGCGCGGCAGGCCGCTGATGCAGTGGTCGCTGGAGGCGCTGTGGCGGGGCGGCATCCGCGAGGTGCTCGTCAACGCCGCCTGGCTGGGCGACCAGATTTCCGGTTTTTTTGGCCATGAAATACGGCCTGAAGCCCCGTGGAATAAGGATTCCTTGCTATCGAATTCCAATCAACCCGACATCCGTCCCCTGCGGCTGCGCTATTCCCCCGAGGGCCAGGATTTCGGCCATGCGCTGGAAACCGCGGGCGGCATCGTCCGGGCGCTGCCGCAACTCGATGAGGTCTTCTGGCTGCTGGCCGGCGATGTGTTTGCCCCGGAATTCACCTTTGCCGCCGAGGCGCTGGACCGCCTGCACGCCAGCCGCTACCTGGCCCACCTGTGGCTGGTGCCCAACCCGGCGCACCACCCCGCCGGTGACTTCGGCATCGGCGCCGACGGACGCGCGCTCAACCTGCCGCCCGGCTCCGGCCAGCCCCGCTACACCTACAGCACCATTGCGGTGCTGCGGCGGGCACTGTTCGAGTCGCCGCCG
>VERU01000085.1 GCA_018882485.1 Rhodoferax sp.
CACCAGTGTCTTCCGGTAAGACAGGCCCGTGCCCGGGGCACCCACCGTGCCGGTGACCTTGTCACCCTTGATGTTGACCGACGCGCCCGGCCCGCCGACCGTCCAGGACGTGCCCGACCTGCTCAGATTCAGGGTCAACCCTTTGAAGATGCGAATGCGCTTTTGAAACCGGAACCCCACCACCCACCTCCCGTCAGATTGTTGTCGCAGGCGCCAGGCTCACCGGGTGAACCAGCCGAAACCGAAAGTTGGAACACCCCGGCCTGCAAGGTGACTCTTGTGACGATCGCCCTGCACTGCTACCTCAGCCGCTCGGGCCGGTACGCTTTGAGACGCCAAGGGGGTTGATAGATATCCGCGAGCGACACGACCATGGCGCCCCCTGAACCCTAGGAGCGCGAATCGTGAGGCCCCCAACCCGCAGAAAACAGAGGCATCGTCCTGAGCCAAATCCGACAGCCATCATTGGAGGCATCCTTGCGCTGGGGTTCTGCGCGAGTTGTGGACCATCGCCTTGGCCAGGATTGACCATGACGACAAGGACCCGAGGGCTTGCCGTGTGGTACTTCGGGCCGACCCATCTTGGCTGCGGAACATCGATTGTTGGCAAGTGCAGTTCACTGCCAGGGCCAAAGCACGCTGCGCAGTCCATGGCAGACTGATAGAGAGATTCGACATTGGCAGGTTGGGTCATTCAGAGTGCCTAACGTGAAGCTAACCGGCGTGCGGCAGCGTGCGGCGGCCGCGCCAGAATGAAATGGGACCCGAGCGACGAACGCCGGTCCACGTCCTGTTGAGCGTAGATTCAGGCATCGTTGCGCGCTGAGCGACGAATTGGAGCCTTGGCCTTTGGCGCGTCAGGCAAGCTACCTGACTTGCGCTCCTCAAGTCGCCCCGTGACGTACTTGTGCAGGATGCTGGCGATCAGCGTCTGGTAGGGCATGCCTTCGGCAAGAGCCTTGACCTGAATGTCTTGCAGATCGCCCGCCGAGAGCCGAATGTTGATCCGCCGCTCCTTGATGGCCGTCGCACGTGCGGCTGCCTTGAGCCGTGAGAGCTCCGCCTTCGAGGCCACAGACTTGAGCTTGCCTGCTTCGTAGGCCTCGATGATCTCGACTTCAAAGGGATCAGGCTGTGCCATCTGGATCTCCGGTCTCAAGGTATTCGCGTGTTGCTTTCCGGCTGGGGATCACCGTCTTCAGAAAGAAGTACTCCGCTTCTTCAACGTAAGGTACCAAGTAGACGTAGCTGTCCCAGGTGACAACCAGGAGCCGCTGGTTCGGGTACCTCTTGGTGTTCGGGTGTGCCAATACGTCCAGAAGGCCGCCGCTTTCGATGGCGACAACGACTTGCTCGAAGGAGACGCCGCGCTCCGCCAGCAGTCCACGGTTCTTGTCTGGATTCCACCGGAAAGGCTTCACGGTGCGAGTGTACCGTGGTGTGTGCCTTTTGGCGTCACATGAGCCGCCCCTGCGTGGTGCTCTCTGCCCCCTCCTACCAGCCCATCCTCGGCACCCGGGTGGACCAGGACTTGTTCCAGTAGGGCTCGCCGTTGACGGTGATGGTGGTCTCGGCGCGGTGGTCCATGCCCTGGGCGTCGCTGGTGGTGACGCAGCGGGCGTGGATGCGGCAGCGCCAGCCCGGGCGTTCCAGCTTGTAGGTGAAGTCGCTGTCCACGCTGGCCTGGGACGGCTGCTGCAGGTCCACCGTGTAGGTGGATCGGTTCACCCCCACGCCCGAGAGGGTGCGGTAGCTGCAGCTCAGCGTGCCGTTGATCAGATCGCGGGTGACCGCGTAATCCGGCGCGGGCACCTGCTCGGGCGGCAGGGGTTCAAACTGGCTGGGCTGAAACTGCGGTGGCGGCAGGCTGGGCGCGCCCACCACCGGCAGTTCCAGCCGCGAGGGCTGCGCCGCACTGCGCCGGATGGTGGCCTGGTAGGGCAGCGGCGTGGGCCAGGCGTTGAGCACGTCGGCGCCGCTGATCATCAGGCGCAGGCGGTGCCCCGCCGCAAAGCGGTAGGCGGTGGCCTGCAGCGGCAGCTCCAGCGGGTAGACGCGGCCCGGCTCCAGCGGCTCGGGCTGGCTGTGCGAGTGGCGGTGGGTGAGGTTGAGCAGCGCCTGCGTGACCAGCACGCTGCTGCCGTCGGGCGCCACATCGCACAGCTTGACGCTCAGGAAGGCGATGGCGGCGCCGGCCTCGTAATACAGGCAGGCGCGCGGCATGCCCACCACCTCCAGCGGCTCGCTCAGCACCGGGCTGCTGTAGACCAGCGACAGGCCCTCATCCAGCCGCTGGTCGTCGGCCATGCCCCAGCCCGGGGTGAACTGGCCGATGGCGTAACGGCCGGCCGCGATGCCCACATCGGGCCGGTAGCTGAAGCGGTCGCCAGCGGATGCCTCGTCCCCGGCCTGCGCCGACGGGTCGGCCCCGCCGGCCTGCAGGCGCGCGCCTTCGGCCAGCGCCCAGGTCTGCCAGCGGGCCGGCGGCGGCCAGGCCGCCTCGCTGCGGAAATGGCCGGCGTCCTCGCGCCGCAACGGGGCGGGCGGGTTGTGGTGGCGCACGAACAGCGTGACGGGTGGCTCCTGGTCCACCGGCCGCTCGGGCTCGGTGTCCACGCCCTTGAGGTACTTGTCGAACCAGCGCAGGCATTCATGGCGGTCGCTGATGCGCGGCAGCGGCCAGGCGTTTTCGGGGTAGTTGTGGGTCCAGGGGCCGACGATCACCCGCTTGGGGCAGCTCAGGCGGTCAAAGGTGCGCAGCATGTCGTCGCCGTACCAGTCGCTCCAGCCGGCGATCAGGAAGGTGGCGGCCTTGACCTGGTGGTGCTGGTCGCGCAGCAGGCGCGACTGCCAGAACGGGCCGTCGAGCAGGTTCTCGACGTACTTCAGGCTCCAGGGGGTGGACTGGTCCAGCCGCTGGCGCCACAGGGTGTCGAAGGATTCACCCACCCGCTCGGGCACGGGCGGCGCGTAGTTGTAAGCAGCCATCAGCGGCGCGAAGTTTTCCATGGCAAACAGCCGCAGCGTGCCGCCCGGGCAGGCCATGCCGCTGTACCAGTCGGAGCACATCTGGCACAGCACCACGGCCTTGAGTTCGGGCGGCGCGCGGCGCGCCGCGTCGAAGCACACGCCAGCGGTGTAGCTGATGCCGATCATGCCGACCGCGCCGTCGCACCAGTCCTGCCGGGCGCACCACTGGATGACGGCCACGCCGTCGTCCACCTCGGCCGGGCTGCTGGGCGACTCGCTGAAGCCCCCCGAGTCGCCGGTACCGCGGATGTCCACGTTGACGAACACATAACCCTGCGAGGCGAAAAAGGGGTAGCGGGTGGCCCGGGGGCCGTAGGCGGCGTTGTTGACCTTGTGGTAGGGCGTGTACTCGATGATGGCCGGCCCGCGAAAGCCCGGCGTGTCGGGCAGGTACAGGTCGGCGGCCAGGGTGACGCCGTCGGCCATGGGGATGCGGACGTTGTGGATGACTTTGACGGTGTGCGTCATGGCGGTCTCCGGGTCGGGGTGTTTCGGCCGGCGGAACGGATCGGCAGGCCCGCAAACCCCAGGATTTGGAATGAATATTGTATACTTTTAGAAAGTATGCTATCGTGATTTCCCGCCTGCAAAAGGTGTTCGCAGCCCCGGGACGACCCTGATCGCCAAGGAGCCGGGTACGTGGTACAAAAGTCCGGCGGCATCGCGAGATGGGCTGGACAGGCCGGCGCGAAGCAGTTCAACGACCGTTAGAAGGAGACGCAACATGACCCTGAGAAAGACGTATCTGGCCCTGGCGATGTCCGCCCTGCTGGCCCTGTCCGGGGCAGGCCCGGCGCTGGCGCAGAAAAAAGGCGGCGATGTGGTGATTGCGATGACGGCCGCGCCGCCTTCGCTCGATCCGCACGCCACCTCCGCGCAGGTGGCCCGCAATGTCAACCTGCACATCTTCGAAACCCTCTTCGCCCGCGATGAAAACGCCCGCCCGGTGCCCGACCTGGCCACCGGCGTCAACATCTCGGCCGATGGGCTGACCTATGTGTTCCCCCTGCGCGCTGGCGTGAAGTTCCACAACGGCAAGGACATGACGTCCGCCGACGTGGTGGCCTCGCTGGAGCGCTACCGCAAGGCCGGCGCCTCGCCCAGCCTGGTCGCGGCCATTGACTCGGTCACCGCCACCGGCCCGCTGCAGGTCACCATCAAGCTCAAGACGGTGCAGTCCACCTTCCTGGGCAACCTGTCGAGCCCGCGGGCCCCCATCGCCATCATGCCGGCCGAGGAGGCCGCCAAGGAAATGGGCAAGGCCTCGTCCGTCGGCACCGGACCCTACCGTTTCGTGGAGTACAAGCCCGACAGCCACATCAAGGTGGCCCGTTTCGACGGCTACAAGCCCAACCCGGCCTACAAGGATCGCGACGGCTTTGCCGGCGCCAAGGTGGCCTACCTCGACAGCGTGACCTTCCGCTTCATGCCGGAAGCCGGTGCCCGCGACGCAGCGCTGGAGACCGGCCAGGTTCAACTGAACGAGACCACCGACGGCCCGACCGCCAAGCGGCTCAGGGGCAATGCCAACTTCCAGGTGATCCCGGTGCTGCCCTTTGCGGCCATGATCCTGAAGTTCAACATGGCCAAGGGCATCGGCGCGGACCCGAACTTCCGCCGGGCGGTGGCCCAGTCGCTGGATTTCGAGGAAATCATGGCGGTGGCCTATCCGGACATCTACCGCATCGACACCAGCTGGGTCTATGGCGGCTCGGCCTACCACACCAACCGCAAGACACCCAAGCAGGATCTGGCCGGCGCCAAGGCGACCCTGGCCAAGTCGGGCTACAAGGGTGAGAAGGTGACCTTCATCGTGCACAACGACCGCCCGACGGTGGACACCGCCACGGTGATCCAGCAGCAGGCCGCGCAGATCGGCGTCAACATCGACGTCAAGGTGGCCGACTGGCCCACCACCTCCAAGATGGGCCTGGGCAGCGACGACGGCTGGAACCTCTGGACGCACGGTTTCGGCATCGAGCCCTACGAGGGCCCGGCTTCGGCCATGTCGCACTGGGTCAAGGGCCAGGGTCAGCGCAAGGCGGATCCGGTGATCGACGCCCTGTTTGACAAGTTCAACGGCGAAATGAACGTCGAGGTGCAGAAGAAGCTGTTTGCCGACTTCGAGGACCGCATGGCCGACCAGACCATCGCCGTGAACATGGGCAACTACGGCCTGTTCCAGGTGGCGACCTCCAAGCTCAAGAACTTCAAGGCCTACCGCATCCCGCGCATGTGGGGCGTCTGGCTGGACTGAGCCCTCCCCTGACCTGGGGCCCCGACTGCGGGGCCCCTTCATTTGGAAACCATGGGCCGCTTCATCGTCCAACGCCTGCTGGCGACGATTCCCGTCCTGCTGCTGGTGTCGCTGATCACCTTCGGCCTGCTCTGGCTGGTTCCCGGTGATCCCGCATCCATCTTCCTGGACACCAGCGCCACCCAGGAGGCGCTGGACCGGGTGCGGCGCGAGCTCGGACTGGACCGGCCCTTCCTGGTGCGCATGGGCGACTGGTATGTGCGCCTGCTTCAGGGTGACCTGGGCACCTCGCTGCTGCTCAACCGCAGCGTGACCAGTGCCATCCTGGAGCGGCTGCCGGTCACGCTCTCGCTCACCGCACTGGCCTTCGTGGTCTCGGTGCTGCTGGGGGTAGCCGCCGGGGTGCTGGCCTCGGTGCGGCACGGCCGGGCGCTCGACCAGGGCGTGATGAGCCTGGCGCTGCTGGGCCTGTCCATCCCCGAATTCTGGCTGGGTCTGGTGATGATCTGGCTGGTGGCCGTGCAGTTGCCCATCTTTCCGGCGGGCGATTACGTTCCCTTCGCCACCAACCCCTGGCAATGGCTGCGCCACCTGGCGCTGCCGGCCTTCACCCTGGCCTGCGTGCAGATGGGTTTCGTGGCCCGCATGACGCGCTCGAGCATGCTCGAGGTGCTGGGCCAGGACTTCGTGCGCACGGCGCGGGCCAAGGGCCTGCCCGAACCCTATGTGGTGCTGCGCCACGGCCTGGCCAATGCCATGGTGCCCATCGTCACGGTCATGGGCATCATGGTCGGGGCCCTGCTGGGCGGCGCCGTGGTGACCGAGCAGGTGTTCTCGCTGCCGGGGCTGGGCCGCCTGATCATCGGCGCGGTGCTGGCGCGGGATTTCCCGGTGATCCAGGGCGGCCTGCTGTTCCTGGCCGGCATCTACCTGATGGTCAACCTGGCCGTGGATCTGCTGTACGCGGTGATCGACCCCCGGGTGCGCCTGGGCTGAACCCCCTCCCATGTCCGCCACCACCCTGAATCCTTCCCCCGCCGGCTTCGCGGCGCGCCGGCCCTCCTTCCTGCGGCGCCTGCTGCGCAACCGGTCCTTCGTGATCGGCGCGCTGCTGGTCGGCCTGATCCTGCTGGCGGCCGTGCTGGCCAACGTGATCGCGCCCTACGACCCGCTCAAGGGCAATTTCCGGGCGCGCATGCAGGCGCCCTCCTGGCAGCACTGGATGGGCACCGACCACTTCGGGCGGGACATCCTGTCGCGGGTGCTGTACGGCGCGCGCATCTCGCTGCAGATCGGGCTGGTGGTGGCACTGGTCACCGGCGTGGCCGGCGTGCTGATCGGGGCGGTTTCGGGCTACTTCCGGCGGCTCGACGGCCCGATCATGCGCCTGATGGACGCCTTCATGGCTTTCCCTTCCATCATCCTGGCCATCGCCATCAGCTCGGTGCTGGGCGCCTCGGTGGTCAACGTGATCATCGCGCTGTCGATCGCCGCCACCCCGCACACGGCGCGCATCGTGCGGGCCTCGGTGCTGGTGGTGCGCGAGATGGAGTACGTGGAAGCGGCCCGGGCACTGGGCGCGGGCCACCTGCGCATCCTGCTGCGCCACATCCTGGCCAACTCGCTGGCCCCGCTGGTGGTGCGCATGACCTATGTGTTCGCGGTGGCCATCCTCAACGAGGCGGTGCTGTCCTTCATCGGCGTGGGGCCGCCGCCGCCCACACCCACCTTCGGCGCCATCATCGCCAACGGGCGCGACTTCATCGTGGCCGCGCCCTGGATCACGGTGGCGCCCGGTCTGGCCATCCTGACCTCCGTGCTGGGCCTGAACCTGCTGGGTGACGGCCTGCGCGATGTGCTCGACCCCCGCATGGCGGTGAATGCCCGATGAGCGACCCCCGGACCCCCATCCTGGAGGTGCGCGATCTCGCCACCTCGATCGGGCCGCGCGGCCCCGACATCCTGTGCGGCGTGGACCTGCAGATCGCCAGCGGCGAGGTGCTGGGCGTGGTCGGCGAATCGGGCTCCGGCAAGAGCATGCTGGCCCTGTCGGTCATGGGGCTGCTGCCCCGGCCGGTGCAGGTGCGCAGCGGCTCGGTGCGGCTGCAGGGCCGCGATCTGCTCACCCTGCCGCCCGTCCAGCTGCGCACGCTGCGCGGCAAGGACATGTCGATGATCTTCCAGGAGCCCATGACCTCGCTCAACCCGGTGATGCGGGTGGGCCAGCAAATCGGCGAGGTGCTGCGCTGGCACCGCGGTCTGGAAGGCGCAGCCGCGCGCGCCGAGGGCATCGCCCTGCTGCAGCGGGTGGAGATGCCGAATCCGCAACGCCAGATCGATGCCTATCCGCACGAGCTCTCGGGCGGCATGCGGCAACGGGTGATGATCGCCATCGCACTGGCGGGCCAGCCCCGGCTGCTGATTGCCGACGAGCCCACCACCGCGCTGGATGTCACCATCCAGGCGCAGATCCTGGAACTGATCCGGCGCATCCAGCGCGACGACGGCATGGCCGTGATGCTGATCACGCACGATCTGGGCGTGATCGCCGAGATGTGCGACCGGGTGGCCGTGATGTACGCCGGGCGCATCGTGGAGCAGGGCTCGGCGCTGGATGTGTTCGACCGGCCGGCCCACCCCTACACCCGGGGGCTGCTGGCCTCGCGGCCACGCATCTCGGACGGCTCGCAGTGGCTCAGCACCATCGAAGGCACCGTGCCCGCCGTGGGGCAGGCCGGGCCGGGCTGCAGCTTCGCGCCGCGCTGCCCGCTGGCCACCCCCGCCTGCAGCCAGTTGCCGGCGCTGCGCAGCGTCGGCCCCGGCCACCAGGCGGCCTGCATTGCGGCGACACCCGCCCTGGAGCCCCAGCCATGAGCGGCCCCGCACCCCAGGACCCGACCGGGGCCGTGCCCCTGATCGAAGCCCGCGGACTCAGCAAGCATTTCGCGCGGTCCCGCAAGTTCCTGGCGCCGGCCGAGCCGCCGCTGCGCGCGGTCGATGGCGTGGACCTGCACATCGCCGCCGGCGAAACCCTGGGCCTGGTGGGCGAGTCGGGCTGCGGCAAGTCCACCACCGGGCGCCTGCTGCTGCGGCTGATCGAACCCAGCGGGGGCAGCATCCTGCACCACGGGCAGGACATCACCCGGCTGGACGCCGCCGGCATGCGGGCCAAGCGGCGCGCCATGCAGATCGTGTTCCAG
>VERU01000086.1 GCA_018882485.1 Rhodoferax sp.
CCTCGGGCCCGCGTGCTCGGCTGGGCCGACACCGGCTCGGATCGCATGCTGGCCCTGACCGGTACGGTCGATGCCGCCCGGCTGGCCTTGCGCCGGGCCGGACTTGATGCGCGGGACATGGACCTGTTCGAGATCAACGAAGGGTTCGCAGCCATGGCCCTGCACTTCATCGACGAGATGGCGGTGGATGCCGAGCGGGTCAATGTGAACGGGGGTGCCATCGCCATCGGCCATGCCATGGGTGCCACCGGCGCCGCCCTGGTCAGCGTGCTGCTCGACGAGCTGGAGTGGCGGCAGCAGCGCCTGGGCTGCATTGCGATATGTGGCGCAGCAGGGGTGGCCAGCGCCATGGTGGTCGAGCGCCTGGATTGAAGGTCCTGTCCGGTACGCGGCTCTGTTTCCTCAGTGTTTTCCCGCATCCGCAGCCTTGCACTCTGGACGCCGCGGCCCGCAAGCTGAACAATATCACTTCGTTAACTAGACCGCTCCATCTGTTTCGGTGTCGTACCTCACCCTGCCCGGATTCGAATGCCACCCGATATTGCCCAGATCATCCAGCTGACCATCAACGGCATGGCCATCGGATCGATCTATGCCCTGGTGGCCCTGGGCCTGGTGCTCACTTACAAGGCCACCGAGGTCCTGAACTTTGCGCATGGCGATATCCTGATGGCCTCCAGCTTCGTGGGCTGGGGCCTGATCGTCGGCCTGGGCTGGCCCTTCTGGCTGGCCACGCTGTGCACAGTGGCGCTGGCCGCGCTGGTGAGTTGGCAAATCGACGCGAGGGTGATGCGACTCATCGTGGGCCAGCCGCAGTTTGCGGGCGTGATGCTGACCATAGCCATCGCGTTCATGCTCCGCGGTCTGGTGAGCATGGCCTTCGGGCCGGAGTCCCGCAACTACCCTACCCCCTGGTCGGGTCAGAAGACCCAGATCGGGACCCTGGTGATGGCTGATCTCAGTCTGGTGATCGTGGCGGCCGCACTCACGATCACTCTCGTGCTGTTCTGGTTTCTCAGGAAGACCGCGCTGGGGGTGGCCATCCAGGCGGCCTCGCAAAACCAGCTGGCGGCTTACCTGAGCGGCATCCGGGTCAAGCGCGTCACCTCCCTGGTCTGGGCCATCGCCGGTGCCATGGCTGCCATCTGCGGCCTGCTGCTGGCGCCGATCGCGCTGGTGGACATCGGACTCTGGATTGTCGTGCTCAAGGCCTTGTCTGCGGTCGTGCTGGGTGGGTTTGGCAGCGTCCCGGGCGCCATTCTGGGCGGATTGCTGCTCGGCGTGATCGAACAATTCTCCGGCGTCTACCTGCCCGATGGGTTCAAGGATGCCATGGCTTACCTGGTGCTGATCGGCGTGCTCATCCTGTGGCCACGCGGGTTGCTGGGCGATGCCCACGGCCGGCGGGTGTGAGGCGCGGGACCCCGATGCGCTTTCACTTCGATACCCGTTACCAGGACGGCCACGCGCTGTTGCGTTACCTGCCGGGGCGGCTGGCCTACCTGGCGCTGTTTCTGGTGCTGCTGGCAGTCCCCTGGGTACTGTCCAAGTACTACGTTGGCGAGGTGACCTACCTGTACATCATGTGCATTGCCAGCCTCGGGCTGATGGTGCTGGTGGGTTACACCGGGCAGGTGTCGCTGGGGCACTCGGCCTTCATCGCGATCGGGGCCTACGCCCACACCTGGCTGCTGAGCCAGGGCGTTCCCTTTGCGCTGTCCATGGTGCTGGCCAGTGGACTGACCGGTCTGGTCGGGCTGGTGATCGGCCTTCCTGCCATCCGGGTATCGGGCCTGTACCTGGCCATGGTCACGCTGGCCTTTGCGATCCTGACCGAGCACATCGTGGGCCATTGGAGCAGCGTCACCGGTGGCTTCAATGGCCTGAGTGTTGGCAGTCCACGGGTCGCCGGTTTCGACTTCTCGAGCCTGAAGGCCTTCTACTACCTGTGTCTGGGGGTACTGGCGCTGGTCCTCCTCGGTCTGGTCAATCTCATGCGGGGCAAGACGGGGCGCGCCTTCATGGGCATCCGTGACTCGGAGGCCGCGGCCTACAGCCTGGGCATCTGGGTCGCGGGCTACAAGGTGCTGGCCTTTGTGCTGTCGGCCATGGTGACCGGCCTGGGCGGCGCATTGCTGGCGCATCACGTCCGGTTCCTCACGCCCGAAGGATTCGGGCTCATCCTGTCGCTGGAGTTGGTCCTGATGGTGACGATTGGGGGCCTGGGTTCCCTGCGTGGCGCCATCATGGGCGCCGTGTTGATCAGCCTGCTGCCCACCTTCATTTCGCGCATCAAACCCCTGCTGCCCGACCAGATCGCCAAGCAATTCGGCCTGGAGACCTTTGTGTTTGGTCTGGTGCTGGCCCTGTTCGTGCTTTTCGAGCCCAAGGGTCTCAACGGCCGCTGGATCAAGTTCAAGACCTTTCTGGAAACCTTCCCGCTGTACCGCAAGGACCTGTTCAAGCGAGGCAAGAGCTACATGAAGTCGGAGCGTTACCGATGAGCGTGTTCAGCGTACGCGATGTCTCCCTGCGCTTTGGTGGTGTGCAGGCGGTGAGCCAGGTCAGCTTCGACGTCGAGCAGGGCGAAGTGTTTGCCATCATCGGCCCCAACGGAGCAGGCAAAACGTCCATGCTCAACGTCATCACCCGCGTGTTTGACCCCAGCGCTGGCAGCGTGGTGTTCGAAGGACAGGACATCACCCGGCTGCCCCGGCACCGGATCGTGCACAGCGGCATTGCGCGCACTTTTCAGAACATCGAGCTGTTCGAGGGCGGCACCGTCCTGGACAACCTGCTGCTCGGCAGGCACCGGTTTGACCACGGCCATTTTTTGGCCCAGTGGCTCTGGACCCCTGGTGTGCGTGAGGCAGAAGCACGCTCCCGAGCCCTGGTGGAGGACGTGATCGAACTGCTCGATCTCATGCCGTACCGCAACAGTCCCGTCGCAGGATTGCCCTATGGCATCCGCAAGGTGGTGGAACTGGCGCGTGCGCTGGCGACCCAGCCGCGTCTGCTGCTGCTCGATGAGCCCGCCTCCGGGCTCAATCCGGAGGAAACCCGGGAGCTGTCCTTCTGGATCGACGACATCCAGAAGGATCTCGGTGTCACGGTGATCATGGTCGAGCACGACATGTCCCTGGTGTCTGCTGCGGCAGACCGTGTGCTGTGCATGAACATGGGGCAGGTTCTGGCCCTCGGTACACCCGAGGCGGTTCAGAGCGATCCCGCCGTCATTGCCGCCTACCTCGGAGCCTGACCCCATGGCCGACCCGACACCCGTGCTGGCCGTGAAGAACCTGGAGACCTGGTACGGCCCGGTCAATGCCATCAAGGGTATCAATCTGGAGGTTCAGGCCGGCCGCATCGTGACGGTACTGGGCGCCAATGGCGCCGGCAAGACCACGCTGCTCAACACCATTGCCGGGGTGATTGACCCTTTCAAAGGGAGCATCGAATACCGGGGGCAGCCGATCCAGGGACAGGACCCGGACCGGGTGGCACGCGGCGGTGTGGTGCTGGTGCCAGAGGGGCGTCAGGTCTTTCCGTTCCTGTCGGTCCGCGAGAACCTCCAGATGGGCACTTTTGCGCGATCCACCCGGGAGGACATCGAGTCGGACCTGGCGCGGATCTTCAGCTGGTTTCCGCGCCTGCTCGAACGACAGCACCAACAGGGCGGATTGTTGTCGGGGGGGGAGCAGCAGATGCTCGCCATTGGCCGCGCACTCATGGCCAGGCCCTCGGTATTGCTTCTGGACGAGCCCTCGCTGGGCCTGTCACCCCTACTCACGCGAGAGATCTTTTCCATCGTCAAGCGCATCAACGCCGAACTCAATACCTCCATTCTGGTGGTGGAGCAAAACGCGGCCATCGCCCTGGCCACTGCCGACGACGGTTACATCATGGAGCTGGGCCGCGTGGTCGCTGCCGGGACCTGCATCGAGTTGATGGCCAAGGAGGATGTCAAGGAGTTCTACCTGGGCGCAAACCAACCGGCTGGACGCAGCGACGGCCAGCAGCAGCGCTGGAAGCGGCGCAAGACCTGGAGATAAGACCATGGCGTCCCATTCCAGGCAGGAAGCCTACGGCCACGAAACGCCCCAGCAGTTGTTCCGCGCCCGCTGTCAGGCCTGGGGCGCGTTGGCGGCTTTGCGACACAAGCGAAAAGGGATCTGGGCCACCACCACCTGGGCCGAGTACTACGCCCGCGCGAGATCCATAGGCCTCGCGTTGGCCGAACTGGGACTGCGCAAGGGCGAGGCGGTTGCGATCCTGTCTGAAAACCGGCCCGAGTGGCTGTACGCCGACATGGGTGCCCAGTGCATGGGATTGCTGAGCACCGGTATCTATCCCACGTCCTCGCCGGAGCAGGTCCGCCACATCCTGCAGGACGCTGGCGTTCGGGTGCTTTTTGTCGAGAACCAGGAACAGTACGACAAGGTGGTGAGCGTCCGGGCCGACTGCCCGCTGCTACAGCGCATCGTCATCACGCAGCTCAAGGGTTTGCGGGACCTGGCGGATCCCATGGCGTGCAGCTTCGAGCACATGATGGCGCATGGACTGACCCTCGCTCAAAGAGATGCCGCCCGGTTCGAGCAGGCCATAGATGGCAGCACTCCCGAGGACATCGCCTTTCTGGTCTACACATCGGGAACCACGGGTGCGCCCAAGGGCGCCATGATGGCCAACCGCAATCTGATGTTCCAGATTGGCAGCGTTCATCAGTACACCGACCTGAGGGTACAGGACAGGACACTGTCCTTTCTGCCGCTGTGCCACATCGCCGAGCGCATGAGTACCGTCTACAACCCCCTGGCGCTGGGCCAGACCGTGCATTTTCCCGAGAATGCCGGCACGGTGTTCAACGATGTGCGCGAAGTTGCACCCCACCTGATTTTCGGACCACCCCGATTCTGGGAAAAGTTGTACTCCCAGGTCACGCTTTACATGCAGGATGCCATCCCCTCTGCACGCCGGCTTTATGCCAGGGTGCTGGCAGAAGGGGCCGAGTTGGCAGGGGCGCGACTCAATGGCACGCCTGTCAGCGTCTGGCGCAAGCGGCGCTATGCCGTGATGCAAAGGCTGGTCCTGGCCAATCTGCGCAGTTTCCTGGGTCTGCAGAACATCCGAACCGCGATGACCGGAGCTGCGCCCGTTCCGCCTGACCTGTTGCGCTGGTACATGGCCATCGGCATTGACCTGCTGGAGGCCTATGGCATGACGGAGACCTGCGGCTTCTGCACCTCCATGCCCCCTGAGCGCATCCGCATCGGCACAGCCGGCGTGCGGGCTCAGGGCACGGAGATACGCCTCGGTGACGACAACGAAATTCTGGTGCGCGGACCCAACGTGTTTGCCGGTTACTGGAACCTGCCCGACAAGACACGCGAAACCATCGACGCAGAAGGCTGGCTGCACACGGGCGATTGCGGCGAGATCGACGGCGACGGCTACGTCAGCATCAAGGACCGGCTCAAGGACATCATCATCACCTCGGGTGGCAAGAACATCACACCCAGCAATATCGAGAACCACCTCAAGTTCAGCCCCTATGTGTCGGATGCGGTGGTCATCGGAGAAGGTCGAAACTACCTCACCTGCCTCATCATGATCGACCAGGACAACGTGGCCAAGTTCGCGCAGGACCGACAGGTGCCCTACACCGACTTCGCCAGCATGACGCGGGCCGCCGAGGTCGTCGCCTTGATCCGGTCAGAAGTCGAGCAGATCAACCATCGATTGGCACGGGTCGAGCAGATCAAGGACTTTCGGATCATCTCCCAGGTTCTCACGGCCGAAGATGACGAACTCACGCCCACCATGAAACTCAAACGCAAGGTGGTGGCGCGCAAGTACGCCGATGTGATCGCAACCATGTACCTCAACGATTGACGTTTCGGGCTCTTGCCCATTTTCCAAGAAGGAGACGAGCATGCTGAAGAGAATCAAGACGACCCTGCTGGCCGCACTGGTGGCCGCTGGCATCACCGGTGCGGCGCTGGCAGCCGGTGTGAGTGACAAGGAGATTGTGCTGGGCACGCACCTTGATCTCTCCGGACCGGTTGCGGCTGGCATGCCCAGCCTGCGCAACGGGATGCAGATGCGTCTGGATGAGGCCAACGACGCAGGCGGGGTCAACGGCAGGAAGTTCCGCCTGGTGGTGGAGGACAACGGAAGCCAACCTCAGCTGGCCGTGCGGGCGATCGACAAGCTGATCCGCAAGGACGAGGTATTCGCGGTCCTGAATGCCTTCGGCTCCGGCACCAACGCCGCCGTGGTCAAGCGCGCTGTGGACGAAGGCGTGCTGTATTACGCACCCTGGGGAGCATCCTCGATCATCCGCAAGAGCTCCGGTGACAGTCCGCTGCTCTTCACCAACACCCCGAACTACGATACGACGATGAACACCGGCATCACCTGGATGCTGGACACCTACAAGCCCAAGAAGGTCGGCTACATCTACCAGGAAGGGCCGTTGGGCTCGCTCATGGGCGATGGCGTCAAGAAGGCACTGGCCAGCAAGGGTATGAGCTACGCCGCGGAAGCTGCCTACAAGGTGGGCGACATCGACTTTTCCTCTCAGGTCGCCCGCATGAAGGCTGCCGACGTGGACATGATCGTGATCGCCACCGTCACCCGTGAAACCATCGGCATCATGGCCGAGGTGAAAAAGCTGGGCTGGAACAATGTGAGGGTCATCACGGGCAACCCAGGACGTACCGGCATTGTGTTGCAGCTGGGCAAGGAAACGGTGGATGGCCTGTATGGTGTCGGCGTATGGCGTCTCTACACGCCCACCAGCGGCCCGGATTCGGTCAAGAAGTGGTTTGCCGACTACAAGAAGAAGTTCCCCACTCATGAACCCGACGAAAATGCCTTGCTGGCCTATGCTTACACCGACATGTTCGTCAAAGCGATCCAGTTGGCGGGCCGGGATCTGACCGCTGACAAAGTGGCCAAGGCGCTGCAGACGAATTCATTCGAACACCCAATCTTCTACGAAAAGCAGACCTTCAAAGGCAACCATCAAGGCCCCGAGTTCGTGGAAGTCGACCAGGTCAAAGGCGGCGCCTGGACCTCTCTCACCAAGCCCATGCAGTAAGGTGATGACGGCATTTGATCCTTCCCGCCTGGGGCCACCTGCGGGGGCCCGGGTGGCGGTGGTGGGCGGGTGCGGCGGCATGGGCCGCGCTCTTGTGCGTGCGCTGATCGATACCGGCGTACAGGTGGCCGTACTGGACCTGCCGACGTCCCTCGCACAGAACCCACCACCATCGGAAACGATGGCCCTGCCACTGGACGGCAGCGATGCCGTCAGCGTCCAGTTGGCCTTTGATGCCCTGGCCGCGCACTGGCCCCATCTGGACGGGTTTGTCAACCTGGCGGGCTTCTTCAAGGGCTACCAGCCGCTGGCAGACCTGCCGGTGGATCTGTTTGACGAGATCATCGCTGGCAACCTCCGCAGCCATTTCCTGTGTGCCCGGGCGGCGCTGCCGCTGTTGCGCCGCTCAGGAAGCGGCGCGCTGGTCAGCGTGGCCTCCACCATGGCGGTCGATGTGGTCAAGGGCTACACTCACTACGGTGCGGCGAAGGCGGGTGTGGTGGCGCTGGTCAAGGGCCTTGCCCGTGAAAACGCACCCCTGGTTCGTGTCAACGCGGTGGCCCCTGGTCTGACCAACACCGCCTTTCTCACCGGCGGCACCGGCCGCGACCGGATCTTCGATGGCATCGATGGCGAAAAGTACGGACGCCGGGTGCCGATGAAACGCATGGCCGAGCCGCAGGACATGGTGGGACCCATCCTGTTCCTTCTGGGCCCCGCGTCGTCGTTCGTGAATGGCGAAATGCTGATCGTCGATGGTGGCGTCTACACCCAGTAGGCCGGCCTGCCGTGACGGACTCCGATCCACCAGCCCGCAGAGCTGCGCTTCTGGGCAGCGGGCTGGCCCTGGCACTGGACTCGATCACCGAACCATGGTGCAACGCCATCCTGCGCGCCGCCTTCCTGGGTGTGCGCAAGTTTGACGGATTCCTGCAGACTCTGAGCCTTCCGCGGCAAACCCTCAGCCTGAGGCTGCGCTACCTGTGTCGCATCGGGCTGTTGGAGCACTCACCCCGCGACCGCGCGGGTATGAAACCTGGCTATCGGTTGACCGAGGCCGGAAAGAGCTTGTATCCCAACGTGCTGGCCAGCTGGAGCTGGGACCGACGCTGGGGCCACTTCACAGGGCGACTGCCCACCCAGCTGAACCATCGCCCCTGCGGTCACGCCTTCAGCCCCCAACTGATGTGCGAACACTGCGGTCAACCGATGACGCCGGGAAACACCACTGCGCTGTTGGTGTCCGAGGCGACACACCACCCCGTCCGGGTCCGGGGTCGGTACCGAGGACACACCCACAGCCGGCAGGCAGAACCGGGGCGCCGGGACCTGCTCGCCGTGATCGATGATCGCTGGTCGGTCCTGCTGATCGCCGCAGCCT
>VERU01000087.1 GCA_018882485.1 Rhodoferax sp.
GGTCAGGCCACGTCCAAGGTGGATGTGCCCGAGACCGTGTTCGGTCGCGCTTATAACGAAGACCTGGTGCACCAGGTTGTGGTGGCTTACCAGGCCAACGCGCGGCAGGGCACCCGTGCCCAGAAAGACCGCGAACAGGTCAAGCACTCCACCAAGAAGCCCTTCAAGCAGAAGGGCACCGGGCGGGCGCGGGCGGGTATGACGTCCTCCCCCCTTTGGCGGGGCGGCGGTCGCATATTCCCCAACATGCCGGACGAAAACTTCGCGCAGAAGATCAACAAGAAGATGTACCGCGCGGGCATGTCGTCCATCCTGTCCCAGCTGGCTCGCGAAGGCCGTCTGGCTGTGGTCGAGTCGCTCAAGGTCGAGACCCCCAAGACCAAGCCACTGGCAGCGCGTTTCAAGGCCATGAACCTGGACTCCGTGATGGTGATTGCCGACGAGGTCGATGAAAACCTGTACCTGGCTTCGCGCAACCTGGCCAATGTGCTGGTTGTCGAGCCGCGTTACGCCGATCCTCTGTCGCTGGTGCATTACCGCAAGGTGCTGGTGACCAAGGCGGCCATGGACCAACTCAAGGAGATGTTCGCATGAGCCACGGTCCGAACCGATCGCAATTCGACGAAGGCCGCCTGATGCAGGTGCTGGTCGCTCCCGTGGTGTCTGAAAAGGCCACCATGGTTGGCGAGAAAAGCAACGCGGTCACCTTCCGGGTGCTGCAGGATGCCACCAAGTACGAGATCAAGGCCGCTGTGGAACTGATGTTCAAGGTCGAGGTCAAGGGCGTTTCTGTCGTCAATATCAAAGGCAAGTCCAAGCGCTTTGGCAAGTCCATGGGCCGTCGCGACAACATTCGCAAGGCCTACGTGATGCTCAAGCCTGGGCAGGAGCTGAACCTCGGCGGGGAGGCTGCTTAATCATGGCTGTCATCAAGACCAAACCCACTTCGCCCGGTCGCCGTGGCGTGGTGAAGATTTCGCGCGATCACCTGCACAAGGGCGCGCCACACGCCAGTTTGCTGGAGCCCCAGTTTCAGCAGGCCGGCCGCAACAACAACGGCCACATCACGACCCGTCACAAGGGCGGTGGCCACAAGCACCATTACCGCGTGGTGGATTTCCGTCGCGACAAGGACGGTATCGCTGCCAAGGTGGAGCGCATCGAGTACGACCCCAACCGTTCGGCCCACATTGCTCTGGTGTGCTACGCCGACGGCGAGCGGCGCTACATCATTGCGCCACGCGGGCTCGAGGTGGGCGCGTCGATCATGAGCGGTGCCGAGGCGCCGATCCGGGTCGGCAACACCCTGCCGATCCGTAACATTCCGGTGGGCTCCATCGTGCACTGCATCGAGTTGCAGATCGGCAAGGGCGCGCAGATCGTGCGTTCGGCCGGTACCTCGGCCACCCTGCTGGCGCGTGAGGGCACCTATGCCCAGGTCCGCATGCGTTCGGGCGAAGTTCGCAAGATCCACATCGAGTGCCGCGCCACGCTGGGTCAGGTCGCCAACGAGGAACACAGCCTGCGGCAGTTGGGCAAGGCCGGCGTGAAGCGCTGGATGGGCATCCGCCCGACCGTACGCGGCGTGGTCATGAACCCGATCGACCACCCCCACGGCGGGGGTGAGGGCAAGACCGGTGAAGGCCGCCATCCCGTCGACCCATGGGGCAACCTGACCAAGGGCTACCGGACCCGCAACAACAAGCGCACGCAGGTCATGATCGTGTCGCGTCGCAAGAAGTAAGGGGCAGGCAAATGACTCGTTCTCTCAAAAAAGGCCCGTTCGTCGATCACCACCTGTTGGCCAAGGCCGACAAGGCGGTGTCGAGCAAGGACAAGAAGCCGATCAAGACCTGGTCGCGGCGTTCCATGGTTCTGCCGGAGTTCATCGGCTTGACCATAGCGGTTCACAACGGCAAGCAGCATGTGCCGGTCTACATCACCGACCAGATGGTTGGCCACAAGCTCGGCGAGTTCGCGCTCACGCGGACCTTCAAGGGGCATCCGGCTGACAAGAAGGTCCAGAAGAAATAAGGAATGACCATGGAAACACGTGCATCCCTTCGTGGCGTTCGACTGTCGGTGGACAAGGGCCGTCTGGTCGCGGATCTCATTCGTGGCAAGAAGGTGGACCAGGCGCTGAACATCCTGCAATTCACGCAGAAGAAAGCGGCTGTGATCATCCGCAAGGTGCTGGAGTCGGCCATTGCGAACGCTGAACACAACGATGGCGCGGACATTGACGAACTCAAGGTCAAGACCATCTACGTCGAGCAAGGCGCTTCGTTGCGCCGTTTCACCGCCCGGGCCAAAGGGCGGGGCAACCAGATCCGCAAGCCCACGTGCCATGTGTACGTGACGGTTGGCAACTGAAAGAGGTCAGGAAGACATGGGACAGAAAATCCACCCGACCGGCTTCCGGCTGTCGATCAGCCGCAACTGGGCATCGCGCTGGTACGCCAACGACCGCGATTTCGCTGGCATGCTGGCCGAAGACATCAAGGTCCGCGAGTACCTGCGGGGCAAGCTCAAGAACGCATCCGTATCGCGTGTCTTGATCGAGCGGCCTGCCAAGAATGCCCGCATCACCATCTTCTCGGCCCGTCCCGGCGTGGTCATTGGCAAGAAGGGTGAAGACATCGAGAACCTCAAGCGCGATCTGGGGCGTCAGCTCGGCGTTCCTGTGGCCGTCAACATCGAAGAAGTGCGCAAGCCCGAGATCGATGCCAAGCTGATTGCCGACAGCATCACGCAGCAGCTCGAAAAGCGCATCATGTTCCGCCGAGCCATGAAGCGTGCCATGCAGAATGCCATGCGCTTGGGCGCCCAGGGCATCAAGATCATGTCCTCGGGACGTCTGAACGGCATTGAAATCGCCCGCTGCGAGTGGTATCGCGAAGGCCGTGTGCCGCTGCACACCCTGCGTGCCGATATCGACTACGGCACCTCGGAGGCCAAGACCACCTACGGCGTCATCGGCGTCAAGGTCTGGGTCTACAAGGGCGATACGCTGGGCCGCAATGACCTGCCCGCCGTGGTCGAACCCCGGGCCGACGACGAGCGCCGGCCGCGCGGACCGCGGCGGGATGCGCGTCCTGGTGATGGCCGGCCACCCATGCGCGGCCCGCGCCGGGTCGCAGGCGCGCCTGGCGCCCCTGCCGATGGCAGTGACAAGCCCGCAGAGGCCACCGGTGCCGATGCCAACAAACCCGCCGTTAAGCGCGTCCGCAAGGTAGGCGCGCCAGCTGCAGCAGCTGACGGCAAAGGAGAATAATCATGTTGCAACCAGCACGTCGCAAGTACCGCAAGGAACAGAAGGGACGCAACACCGGCATTGCCACCCGGGGTAGTTCGGTGGCCTTCGGTGACTTCGGACTGAAGTGCACCGACCGGGGCCGTCTGACAGCGCGTCAGATCGAGTCGGCGCGTCGGGCGATTTCCCGTCACGTCAAGCGGGGCGGCCGCATCTGGATCCGCGTGTTTCCCGACAAGCCGATTTCCCAGAAGCCGGCTGAAGTCCGTATGGGCAACGGCAAGGGCAATCCAGAATACTACGTGGCCGAAATCCAGCCGGGCAAGATTGTGTTCGAAATCGTCGGTGTGCCCGAAGAGCTCGCTCGCGAAGCCTTCCGCCTGGCTGCTGCCAAACTGCCGCTGCGGACCACCTTCGTGGCGCGAATGATCGGCCAGTGACCGGGAGCATGACCATGAACACCACAGAACTTCGACAAAAAGACGTCGCCGGCCTGGAAGCCGAGGTGAAGTCCCTGCAGAAGGCCCACTTCGGGCTGCGCATGCAGAAGGCCACCCAGCAGCTGAACAACACGGCATCGCTTCGTGCGACGCGGCGGGACATCGCACGCGCCAAGACCATACTGGCCGAGAAGCGGGCTGCCGGCACGGCCGCCAAGTGAAGGAGCGAACCATGACGGAAGCCAAGAAAAGCCTCAAGCGCACCCTCATCGGCAAGGTGGTCAGCGACAAGCGCGCCAAGACCGTGACCGTGCTGGTGGAACGACGCGTCAAGCATGCGCTGTATGACAAGATCGTCGGCAAGTCCAGCAAGTACCACGCCCATGACGAAAAGGGCGAGTACAAGATGGGCGACATCATCGAGATCACCGAAAGCCGGCCGCTCTCCAAGACCAAGAACTGGGTTGCGACCCGGTTGGTGGAAAAGGCTGTCGCGGTCTGAACGGCTCAGGCGCGCACAGGGTGTGCGCCTCGCCTCGCGGCCCACATGGATGTGTGGGCCGTTTTTCATTGGCAGACTCATCGAGTCAATCCCAAGGACTGTCCATGATCCAAGTTGGTGACAAACTGCCCGGCCTCATCCTCAAGGAGTATGTCGAGGTCGAAGGCCCCGGTTGCAGCATCGGCCCCAATCCGGTCGATGTGATCCAGGCTTCTGCCGGAAAGACCATCGCCCTGTTCGCGCTCCCGGGTGCCTTCACACCCACCTGCTCGGCCCGCCATGTGCCCGGATACCTGGACAATTTCGACGCCCTTCGGGCCGCCGGCGTGGACGAAATCTGGTGCGTCAGCGTCAATGATGCGTATGTGATGGGGGCCTGGGCACGCGATCAGAAGGCGCACGGCAAGGTCCGTATGCTGGCCGACGGCAATGCCGCGTTCACGCAGGCGCTGGGCCTGACCCAGGAGCTCAAGGAAATGGGCCTGCGCAGCCGCAGGTATTCCATGCTGGTTCGAGACGGCCGGGTTGCCACGATCAATCTCGATGGACCGGGCAAGTTCGAAGTGAGTGACGCACAGACGATGCTGGCCCAGGCCCGCGCCTGATCCGGTCATGCGGGGCGTGAACCCAGCGCCTGCAGCGCGGGTTCTCGCTACAGGTTCACCTTGAGGTAGTGGGCCCCAGGAATGGGGTTGTGGTAGTACGGCGGGATTTCCTCGAAGCCCAGATCCTGGTACAGGGCCCGGGCACTTTCCATGTCGTCCAGGGTATCGAGCAGCAGGCAGCTGTATCCGGCTTGCCGGGCGCCATCCAGGATGGCCTCGGCCAGCGTGCGCCCCAGCCCAAGGCCACGAAAGCCGGGTCGCACATACAGGCGTTTCATCTCGCAGGCATCTGCGTAGTCGCTGGTGTCCAGGGGCTGCAGTGCGCAGCAGCCCGCCATCGCATCACCCACCACGGCCAGGTAGAGCAGGCCCAGGGGCGGCGCATAGCGGCCCGGGAGCTTGAGCAATTCTTCCTCGAATCCCTGGAAACAGAGGTCGATACCCAAGCTGTGCGCGTATTCACGGAAGAGGGTTCGGGCGGCATCGATGTCGGCATGCGCGTCCGGCAGAACCCGGCGCAATGTCAGTGGCGGTTTTCTCATCACGCCGGATGCCGTCAGGCCGCAAAGCGCAGCATGGCCGCGACCAGCCCCGCGCACAGCGCCAGGATGAACGCGGCCCGCCAGCGGGTGCCGGCATGGTCGAGGGACGGTGGGGCATCGCCATCGACTTCCTTGTCGCCGGTGATCATGGCGCGGACGAGATCCTGCCCGCGTCGTAGCCGGTAGTACAGGATGGCGGCGACATGCAGCACCACCAGCAGGATCAGCAGCAGCTTGCCGATTTCCTTGTGGTAGAACGTGACACTGCCCACCCAGGCCGAGGGCAGAAAGCGGCTCAGCGGGCCGGCGGAGAGGATCTCATCGTCGCTGAAGAGGCCGGTGCCCACCTGCAGCAGCAGCACACCCAGCAGCACCAGCACCGATACCGCGCCCAGCGGGTTATGGCCGACCGAAGGCGGGCTGGTCTCTGATCCGCGCAGGTAACGCCAGATCACCCCAGGAGGGCGCACGAAGCTGGTAAACCGGGACCAGCGGCCACCAGCGAAGCCCCAGACCAGGCGAAACAGCAGCAGCGTCAGCACCGCATAGCCGAGCCGGAAGTGCCACTCCATGGCATTGCCGCCGATCTGGCCGGTGATGACCAGTCCGACGACGCCGGCGATCAGCAGGCCGTGGAACAGACGGGTGGGAAGATCCCAGACGCGGACAGTTGTGCGATTCATGACCCGAATACTAATCAATCCGCCGCAGGATGGCGCGACTCCGCTGCCCCAGGGTGCCATCGTGGCGGCGGATGGTCGGGATCGCCGACGGGAAGCCCCTGTCGGTCCCAGTGTTTACCCTAGGTCGATCGGTCGCCATGGAACTTTGCCCAAGGCCGCCTGTCTGACGGGGAGCACACAACGTGCCTCCTCCCCGAACCCACCGAAAGAAGCCGATGAAGCCCTTGAAACCCGTGGTCTCTCTGATGCTGGCCGCTGCGAGCGTCGCACTCAGCCTTCCCGCCGCCGCGCAATTCGCCAAGCCGGAGGACGCCATCCGCTACCGCCAGTCGGCCATGACGCTGATGCAGAACCATTTTGGCCGGGTGGCGGCCATGGCCGCGGGTCGGGTACCTTTTGATGCCAAGGTGGCGGCCGACAACGCGGCCCTGGCGGAAACCCTTTCCAAGTTGCCTTGGAGTGCGTTTGTCGAGGGGACTGACAAGGGTGCAACCAAGGCCAAGCCGGAGATCTGGTCGCAGGAAGCCCGATTTAAGGAAGCTGCGGAGAAAATGCAGGGTGAAATGGGCCGATTGGCACAGGCGGCCCGTGGTGGCAATTTGGACGCCATCAAGTCGGCGGTCGGTCCCACCGCAGCAAGTTGCAAGGCTTGCCACGACGCCTTCTGGAAATAAAGGCGCCTCAGGCGGCCCGGTGACCGGGCCGCTGACTTTGCGCCCGACCTCTCATCAGGCCTGGGCCAAGAGGCTTTCAATCAAGCGGTGCAGCTCGGCGAAATCGGGCTCGCCGACGTAGCGCTTGACGATCCGCCCCCGCTGGTCGACCAGGTAGGTGGTGGGGGTGAGCTTCACCTCGCCCCAGCGTCGTGCCACTTCACCGGTGTTGTCGATGGCCACCTGGAAAGGTAGCTGCCGGGTCTGCGCGAAATTCACCACATAGGCGGGCGGGTCGTAACTCATGGCCACCGCCAGCGTGTCAAAACCGCGACCGTGGTACTTGCGGTAGGTGTCCACGATGCGGGGCATTTCGGCCACGCAGGTGGTGCAGCTGGTGGCCCAAAAGTTCACCAGGGTGACGCGCCCGGCCATCTGGGCGCTGCTGCGGCGCGTGCCGTCCAGCAGTACGAATTCGCTCTCGGGGATGCGATCGCCTGAGGTCGCAAGGTAAACGCCCGTGGCGGCCACGGCCACCAACGCTGCCGCAACCAGGCCCTGCCGAATTCGCGTAGAAACTGCCATCGCGCAATTGTAGGAGTTCGCCAGTGTCCGCTTACGGTCCACAGATAATGCGCCGATGTCCCTTGCATATCCGGCCCTGCCCCTGTTCGTTGCCGGTCTGCTTGCCGCCTGCAGTCCGGCCCTGAACTGGCGTGAGGCGCGTCTGCCCGACGCGCCGGTTCAGCTGCTCTTTCCCTGCAAGCCGGAGCGCACGCAACGCGGGGTGCCGCTGGATGGCGCGATCCGCTCCATGACCATGCTCTCCTGTGACGCCGATGGGCTGGTTTTTGCCCTCACCTATGCCCGAGTCGATGCCGCTGCGGACCGCCCGGCTGTGTTGAGCGCATGGCAGCGGGTGACTCTGGGCAACCTGTCGGCGGCTGCGACGGCTGCGCTCCCGGTGCCGCAGGCCCTGGCCGGTGCCACCGCGCAGGGCGCATCGGTACAAGGTCGACGGCCCGATGGCCGCGCCCTGGCGGCCGAGTTGCTCTGGTTTGCGGTCGGTCCCTGGGCGTTCCAGGCCAGCGTCCTGACTCAGGATGCCGGTCCGATGCCAGCGGCACCCGCTGCGGCCTTCTGGGCCGGGATCCGGACGCCATGAACCACCCGGGGGATCATCGGCTGACGCGACGCCTGGCCGTTGCGGTGTTCCTGGTGTTTGCCGGTGCCTATTTCCTGTCGGCCCTGATCCGGGCCATCACCGCGACCCTGTCGCCCACCCTGACGCAGGAGTTCGGCCTGACCGCGGGTGATCTGGGCTTGCTGGCCGGGGGCTATTTCCTGGGGTTTTCGGCCACCCAGTTGCCGCTGGGAACCTGGCTGGACCGGCACGGGCCGCGCAAGGTGATCCTCGGGTTCCTGTCCGTGGCGGTCGTGGGATGCCTGGCCTTTGCCTGGGCGACCACCTTTTCGGGCCTGCTGGCGGCACGGGTGCTGTGCGGGGTGGGTGTGAGCGCCTGCCTGATGGCGCCGCTCACCGGCTACCGGCGCTGGTTCGACCCGGCGATGCAGTTGCGGGCCAATTCGTGGATGCTGATGACCGGCTCGCTGGGCATGGTGGCCTCCACCCTGCCGGTGCAGTGGCTGATGCCGCAGCTGGGCTGGCGGCCCTTGTTCCTCGGCCTGGCCGCCTGGGTGCTGCTCACCATGGCGCTGATCCGGTGGTGGGTGCCGGCCTGGGCGTTGGCGAACCCGGCTGCGGCCCATGCGCCGCAGCCGGCAGCGGGCTATGCCGAAG
>VERU01000088.1 GCA_018882485.1 Rhodoferax sp.
GGTCAGCACCAGCTGCTGCCGGGTGACCGGCTGTCGCATCGGTGGATCGGCATCCACCAGATGGATGCGCAGGCCGTTGGGTGCCGTCAGCAGGCGGTGTCCGTCGCCAGGGGGGGTGTCGCAGAGCAGGTAGAGGTCGCTGGCGCCGCCGCTGGCCCCCTGCTGCAGGCGCAAGGAGACGCCGTGCGCCGAAACCATGGCGACATTCGGGTTGTCGGCCGGGAAGATGGCATCGACCTGGAATCCCAGCTCGCGCTGCAGGAAGGCCAGGGTCGGCTCCAGCGGCGTGCAGGCCACCAGGACCTGGGCATGGCGCACGCCGGCGCCGGCAATCGGTGAAGAGGAGGTCGGTGCGCTCATGGCGGATTGGGGTAGACAGGCGGTCGGTGGATGGAAAGGCGGCGTGGATAGGGCGGCGCCGTCCGGGCCGGGCAGCCGGGTGCAAGCTTAGCCGCCTTGCCGCGGCGCGACTGTCAAGTTCTTTACAAGCGGTGTGCGGTGTCGAAAAAATCAGCTGCGCGCGAGGGCCTCGAGCCGGGCCCGATCGACGATGACCACCAGACGCCCGGCCCGGGTGATGACCTGCTCGCGTTCCAGGGCGGTGAAGATGTGCGACACGCTCACCCGCGACAGGCCGCAGATGCTGCCCATTTCCTGCTGCGTGAAGGTGATCGTGATCACCGAACCCGCGCGGTGCGGCGCACCGTAGCTGTTGACCAGATCGAGCAGGTGCAGGCAGACGCGGCGCCGGCTCGAGTTGGCTCCCTGCACGGCCACATGACGCAGCAGGATGCGAAAGCGCATGCCGGCCAGCGTCCGGTGTTGCGCGCCCAGGGCCGGCTGCTCGGCCAGCAGGCCCAGCAGCCGGCCGGAGGGAACCGCTGCGACTTCGGCGTCGGTGGCGGCCACGGCCGAGACCGCATAGTGCGCGCTGGCCGGCAGGGCACAGTCGCCCACCAGGCCGTTGCGTCCCAGAATCATCAGGTGGCGTTCCTTGCCGTCGTAGCCGAAGGAGGTCAGCCGCACCCGGCCTTCCAGGATCAGGAACACCGAATCGGCGGCTTCGCCTTCGAGAAACAGGGTCTCGTCCTTGACGAGACGCCGGTGCCTCGCGCCCCCCAGAACCGGGCTCCAGTCGAGTTTCAGGTCGGTGAGCCAGGCCGACACCATGTCCGACCGTACCGGCGTGGTCGGACCGGTGGCATGCAGCACAGTCGGCGTGGCGATCATGGCGGTCCCAGTGTAGCGGTCGATCCGGATCCTGGTCGGGCGGAAATTGGGGCATTGCTGTAAAGCAGTTGACATACGCATCCGGCCGCAGCCCGTAGCATGCCCGCTTTCCCAGCCCACCACCCGACCTTGCCCATGGACCGCATTGCCGACTGCTTTTCCGACACCTACTCCGAGGCCCGGGCCAAGTTCCTGGATGCCGTGCGAACCGGCGGCGCCCGCCTGCTGTCCAGCCATGTGAATCCTGCCAAGGGCCCCGGGGGGGAAGATTGCGTGACCGACGTGGCCTGGATCGGCCCCGACGATGCCAGCAAGCTGCTGATCCTGGTTTCCGGCACCCACGGCGCCGAGGGCTATGCCGGGTCGGGATGCCATGTGGCCTGGTTGCGCGATGGCTGGTTCGCGCGGGCGGCTGCGCGCGACACCGCGGTGCTGCTCATCCATGCCATGAATCCCCACGGATTCGCCTGGGGCCGGCGGGTCAACGAGGACAACATCGACCTGAACCGCAATTTCGTCAATTTCAGCCAGCCGCTGCCGGCCAACCCCGATTACGAGGCGCTGGCGGCGCACATCGATCCGTCCGACTGGTCCGAGCCTGCGCTGGGCGCGCACAACCGGGCCATCGCGCAGTTTCTGGGGCGCGATACCCACGATGTCATGTGCAAGGCGATCCATGGCGGTCAGTATGTCAATCCGCGTGGCGTGTTCTTCGGCGGTACCGGCCCGGCCTGGTCGAACCGGCTGTTTCGGGAGATCGTGGCCCGACATGCGGCCCGGGCTACCCGGCACGTGGCGATCATCGATTACCACACGGGCGGCGGGGTCTGGGGTTACTGCGACCTGTTCATCGACGACGACCTGGCCGGTCGTCCCACCCGCAACTGGTTTTCCCAGGTCACCGTCATCGCCGAGGATAAAGCCGCCCACGGCAAGAATGCGCAATCGGAGACGCCTGGCAACCTGTTTTATGCGCTTCCCGGCATCCTGCCGGGGCGTGCGCTGACGCTGTGCCTGGTCGAATTGCGGACCGGCGAGGCCGGGGGGCACGATGCGGTACGGGCCGAGAACTGGCTGTTCCAGCATGGCGACCCGGATTCCGCCATGGGGCTGGCCTTGCGGGCCCGCATGCGCGAGCGTTTCTATCCGGCGCGGCGCGAGTAGCGGGTGATGGCGGCCTACCAGTCGAATGCGATGCTGACCGAGGCCTTGTGCGGGCTTTCCGCGCTGTGACTCCCGTGATCTCCCTCACAAGGGTTTTCACCGGGTAGGGATGTCGCCCGAATGTAAAGCGACTTACATCCCCGGGCGGCGCGGGCCGCTACGATCCGGGCTCGCGAGGCGGGCCTTGCGAGAGGCCGGCCGTTGCGCCGGCGCCCGGCGCCCTGCGAACGATTACCCGCTGTTCTTCCATCTCAAGGAGAGTTCGATGTCCAAGCCCCTTCGTGCCCTGCGCGCCATCGGCATGGCGCTGACCGCCGCCGCCGTCATGGCGGGTCCGGTGCTCGCCCAGGATCTCAAGCTGGCGATGAGCAGCCCGCCCAGTTCCATGGATCCCCATTTCCAGAACATCACCACCAATGCCAATGTGGTGGAGCACATGTTCGAGCCGCTGGTGATGCGCTCGGCCGCCGGCAAGCTGGCGCCGGGTCTGGCCGAATCCTGGACCCTCATCGACAACCTGACCTGGGAGTTCAAGATCCGCCGCGGCGCCCGCTTCAGTGACGGCAGCCCGGTGACCGCCGAAGATGTGGTGTATTCGCTGGACCGTCCGGCCAATATCAAGAACAGCCCCGCCAGCTTCACCCAGTACACCAAGGCCATCTCGGCCAAGAAGGTGGTGGACGCCGGCACCGTGCGCCTGACCACAGCGGTGCCCACGCCGCTGCTGCCGGACGATCTGGTGCAGGTCATCATCGTCAGCAAGAAGGCCACCGAGGGGCTGGCCAGCGATGACTTCGCCAGCGGCCGGGGCATGGTCGGCTCCGGCCCCTACAAGTTCGTGCGGTTCCTGCGCGACGACCGGGTCGAGATGGCCCGCAACGAGCATTACAACGGCCCCAACAAGACCCCCTGGGCCACGACCACCATCCGTTTCATCGCCAACCCGTCGACCCGGCTGGCGGCCCTGCTGGCCGGCGATGTGCAGGCCATCGAGAACGTGCCCACACCCGACCTTGCCCGGGTCCGTGCCGATGCCAATCTGCGCCTGGTGACCGCCACTTCGCAGCGCATGGTGTTCATGTTTGCCGACTGGCGCGACAAGTCGCCGTTCGTCACGGACAAGAGCGGTGCGGTGCTGGCGACCAATCCACTCAAGGACGTGCGGGTGCGGCGGGCCCTCTCCATGGCGATCAACCGCGACGCGATCCGTGACCGGGTCATGGAGGGGCTGTCCGAGACCACGGAGAACCTGGTACTGCCCGGCACACCGGGATATGTGGACTCGCTGATGCCCGTCAAGTTCGATCCTGACGGCGCGCGCAAGCTGCTGGGCGAGGCCGGGTACCCCAACGGCTTCGGCCTCACCCTGCACGGGCCCAACAACCGGCTCATCAACGACGAGAAGATCGCCCAGACCGTGGCGCAGATGTTCACCCGCGTCGGGGTCGACACCAAGGTGGAGACCATGCCCATGGCGGTGTATGCCCCCCGTGGCGCCAAGTACGAGTTCTCGGTCGCGCTGATCGCCTGGGGCAACAGCGTCGACCTGTCGTCGCCGATCCGGGCCCTGATCGCCTGCGAGAACCCGGCCAAGGGCATGGGCGTGGTCAACTGGGCCAAGTACTGCAACCCGAAGCTCGACGAGTTGCTGCTCAAGGCCGACAACATGGACCCGCTGGTGCGTGCCCGCATCCTGCGCGAGGCGGCCGGCATCATCAGCCGGGATGTCGCGCTGATTCCCCTGCATTTCCAGGTGTCGACCTGGGCCGTGCGCAAGGGGCTGACGTACCAGGGGCGTGGCGATGAACGCACCTACGCCTTCAACATCAAGCCCCAGTGACATCCTGAAGCCCGCGCCCGAGCCTGCCGCGGCCGTCCAGGCCGCGCGGGCCGCCGCGCCGGCTCCCCAACCGCTTCCCGTTCCGTGACGGCCTTTGTCATTCGGCGGCTGATCCAGAGCCTGCTGGTCCTGCTGGCCATGTCCCTGCTGGTGTTTGTGGGGGTGTACGCCATCGGCAATCCGGTCGACATCCTGATCCATCCGGAGGCCACGCAGGCCGAACGCGCGGCGACCATCGCCGCCTTCGGTCTGGACAAGCCCCTGTGGGTGCAGTACGGCCTGTTCCTCAAGGGCGCGCTGGTGGGCGACCTGGGCCGTTCCTTCGCGTATTCGACGCCAGCGCTCACCCTGATCGCGCAGCGCCTGCCCGCCACGCTGGAGCTGGCGGTGGTCGCCATGCTGGTGTCGGTGCTGCTGGGCATCCCGCTGGGCCTGTGGGCCGGGCTGCGCCGTGACGGCGTGGCCGGGCGGGCCATCATGGGCTTCTCGATCCTGGGCTTTTCGCTGCCCACCTTCTGGGTCGGGCTGATGCTCATCATGCTGTTTTCGGTGCAACTCGGCTGGCTGCCTTCCAGCGGGCGCGGGCAGACGGTGGCGGTCTGGGGTGTGCCGCTCAGCGTGTTCACGCTCGACGGTCTGCGTCACCTCGTCCTGCCGGCCCTGAACCTGTCGCTGTTCAACATCGCCCTGGTGATCCGCCTGACCCATTCGGGCACCCAGGAAGCCGTGCTGCAGGACTATGTCCGGTTCGCCCGCGCCAAGGGTCTGGCCAACCGCCGCATCGTGGGCGTGCACGTGCTCAAGAACATCCTGATTCCCATCGTGACGGTGCTCGCGCTGCAGTTCGGTGCCCTGATCGCCTTTGCCATCGTGACCGAGTCCATCTTCGCCTGGCCCGGCATCGGCAAGCTCATCATCGATTCCATCCGGGTGCTCGACCGGCCGGTGGTCGTGGCCTACCTGCTGATGACCGTTGCCCTGTTCATCGTGCTCAACCTGGTGGTGGACATCGCCTATTCGCTGCTGGATCCGAGAGTCCGGCTGTCCGAGCCGAGGGGCGCCTGACCATGACCGCCTCACCCTCCGTCGTTCGCGACGACACGCCGTTCCGGCGTTTTGCCCGCGCCTACATGGCCAGCCGGGTCGCGGTCGTTGGCCTGGTGCTGCTGGTGCTGGTCCTGCTGGCCGCGATCTTCGGGCCCTGGTTTGCGCCGCAGAACCCCTACGACCTCAAGGTACTGGACGTGATGGATTCCCGGCTGCCGCCCGGCGAGTTGTCGGGTGACGGCAAGCTCACCTTCCTGCTCGGCTCGGATGAACAGGGGCGCGACATGGTGTCGGCCATCCTGTACGGTGTCCGCACCTCGATCCTGGTCGGGGTGGTCAGCACGGCGCTGGCGCTGGCCATCGGCCTGACGCTGGGCCTGTGGGCCGCCTACATCGGCGGCCGTGTCGATGCGATGGTCATGCGGCTGGTCGACATCCAGCTGTCGTTTCCGCCCATCCTGATCGCGCTGATCCTGCTGGCGCTCACCGGTCCGGGCCTGGGCAAGATCATCATCGCGCTGGTCGCGGTGAAGTGGGCCTACTACGCGCGATCGGCCCGGTCCATCGCGCTGGTGGAGCGCCGCAAGGAGTACATCGAGGCCGCCAGCTGCCTGGGCCTGTCCACGCCGCGCATCGTCTTTCGCCACCTGCTGCCCAATTGCCTCACGCCGCTGCTGGCCGTCACCGCGCTGCAGGTGGCGTCGGCGATCACGCTGGAGGCCACCCTGTCCTTCCTGGGCCTGGGCCTGCCGCCGACCGAGCCCTCGCTGGGCCTGCTGATCTCCAACGGCTCCCAGTACCTGATGTCCGGCAAATACTGGATCAGCCTGTTTCCCGGCTTTGCCCTGCTGATCGTGATGGTCGCCATCAACCTGGTGGCCGACCAACTGCGCGACGTGCTCAACCCGCGTCTCCAGACCCCGTGAACGCCCTGCCTGTTTCCGAGCCGCGCCGGGACGCGGTCCCGCCCGTGCTGGCGGTGGAGGGCCTCACGACGCGCTTCGAGACCCGTGGCGGCAGCGTGACGCCGGTCGATGGCGTATCCCTGCGGCTGGCGCGCGGCGAGATCCTCGGTCTGGTCGGCGAGTCCGGTTCGGGCAAGTCGCTCACCGGCTATTCCATCATGGGCCTGGTCGATGCGCCGGGACGCATCACCGCCGGCAGCGTGCGGCTGCACGGGCGGGAGCTGCTCGGCCTGCCCGCCGAGGAGATGCGCCGGATCCGCGGCAACCGCATTGCCATGATCTTCCAGGATCCGATGATGACGCTCAATCCGGTGCTGCGCATCGACACCCAGATGATCGAGGCCGTTCTGGCGCACCAGAACCTCAGCCGTGCCCAGGCCCGCGCCCTGTGCCGCGATGCCCTGGCCCGGGTGGGCATTGCCGCTCCCGAAGAGCGCCTGTCGAGCTACCCGCACCAGTTCTCCGGCGGCATGCGCCAGCGGGTGGCCATCGCCATCGCCCTGCTCAACCAGCCGGACCTGATCATCTGCGACGAACCGACCACCGCCCTGGACGTCACGATCCAGAGCCAGATCCTGTTTGAGATGCAGAAGCTCTGTGCCGAAACCGGCGCCGCGCTGATCTGGATCACGCACGACCTCTCGGTCATTGCCGGTCTGGCCGATTCGGTGAGCATGATGTATGCGGGACGGATCGTCGAAAGCGGCAGTGTCCGTCAGGTCCTGGAGCAGGCGCGGCACCCCTATTCCCATGCGCTGGTGGCTTCGGCGCCCTCGCGCAACCCGCGCGGCCAGCCGCTGCGCCAGATACCGGGCATGACCCCCTCGCTGATCCACCTGCCCGCCGGCTGCGCCTTTCGCGAGCGCTGCGACCGCGCCAGCGCGGCCTGCCTTAACCCGCCGGATCTGCGCCGTGTGGACGGTCGCTGGCTGCGCTGCCACCATCCGGTCCCCGACACGCCGGGGGAGCCGGCATGAGCGCGCCCGTCAACGGAGGGACGCAGCCCGGTCGCGCAGATGCCGGCCCGGTCACGCCGCTGCTGGCGCTGGAGGGGGTGAGCAAGCGCTTCGTCAAGCCGCTGGACCTGGCCGATCGCCTGAGCAACCTGGTGGGTGCCCGCCAGCGTGAGCAGATCGTCCACGCGGTCGATGGCGTGGATCTCGCGGTCGCCCCGGGCGAGGTGGTCGGCCTGGTCGGCGAATCGGGTTGCGGCAAGTCCACGCTCGGGCGCATGGCCGTGGGCCTGCACACCCTCAGCGAGGGCCGTCGCGTCTGGCGGGGGCGCGAGCTGCCGCCGGGGGCGAATGCCCGCACCCATCCGGAGCTGCTGGGCATCCAGATGATCTTCCAGGACCCCTACGCCTCGATCAACCCCCGGCTGCGGGTGCGCGACATCGTCGGCGAGGCCCCGGTGGCGCACGGCCTCGTCCCGGCGCGCGAGCAGGACGCCTATGTGGAGCAGCTGCTCGGACAGGTCGGACTGGATGCCTCGGCCATGCGCCGCTTCCCGCACCAGTTCTCCGGCGGCCAGCGGGCCCGCATCGGCATTGCGCGGGCCCTGGCGGTGAAGCCCGAGTTCCTGGTCTGCGACGAGGCGGTGGCCGCGCTCGACGTGTCCATCCAGGCCCAGGTCCTCAACCTCTTCATCGAGTTGCGCAACCGCCTGCGGCTGACCTATCTCTTCATCAGTCACGACCTTGGCGTGGTGCGCCACCTGTCGGACCGGGTGGTCATCATGTACCTGGGGCGGGTGCTGGAATCGGCGCCGGCCGAACGGGTGTTCTCGGCGCCCAACCATCCCTACACCCAGGCCCTGCTGGCCTCCGAGCCCCAGCTGACGGTCGGCAAGCGGGCCTATGTGCCGATCCGGGGCGAGATTCCGTCGCCGCTGAATCCGCCCGCCGGCTGCCACTTTCACCCCCGCTGCCCCCGCGCCATGGCGCAGTGCGCGCAGAGCCGTCCGGCGCTGCGCGCCATCGGGCCCGGCCACTGGTCGGCCTGCCATCTCAACGACTGAGCCCTCACCCTTTTCGTCCGGAAGCTTCACCCGATGCAACATCCCTTCGCGCCCGAGCGCGCCCTGTTCCCCCTGCTCGGCCACAAGGCCCAGCTGTCGAGCTGCTCCCAGAGCGCCCTGTCCACACCGGTGTCCGAAGCCCTGGCCCGCTATCTGGCATCCTGGCGCGACAAGGGCATGGACTGGGGGGGGTGGC
>VERU01000089.1 GCA_018882485.1 Rhodoferax sp.
GCACCACCCGCACCGACGGGGCCACCGGTCCGAGGCCGACCGTGAGCCCCACGCCCACCAGCCCGACCGCACAGCCGGCCAGTTTGCGCGGGGTGAGGCGGTCCTCGCCCAGCCAGACCGCCGCCAGCAGTCCGAACAGGGCCGCCGTGGAGTTGAACAGGGCGGAGTAACCGGCGGGCAGCGTGAGGGCGGCCCAGGCGAACAGCACGAACGGGATGGCCACCGACAGCAGGCCCAGCCCCGCCAGCTCGCGCCAGTGGCCGCGTGGCCAGCGCATGCCGTTGACACGCAGCAGCAGCGCCAGCGTCGCGGTGGCAATCAGGGTGCGAAACAGCGCCAGCACCTCCGGCCCCAGTTGCGGGCTGGCGATGCGGTTCATGATGAACGAGGCGCCCCAGAGGGCGGACAGCGCCACCAGTTGGGCGAGGTGTTTGAGGTGCAAGCCGCAGGGTGCCCCGACCGTGGGGCGTGGTCCCATTCTAGGGCGGGCTGGCGCATGGGCCAGCACCCTGGTGTATCGTGCGGGACATGACCCCAGCAGCGGCACGGCAGAACCTCGGCGACACCGCCTGGCAGATCGGTGAGGACGAGGTCGTGCTCACCGCGATCCGGGCCCAGGGGGCAGGCGGGCAGAATGTCAACAAGGTGTCAAGTGCGATCCACCTGCGCTTCGACATCGCGGCCTCCTCGCTGCCGGCCGATGTCAAGGCGCGGCTGCTGGCGCTGTCCGACAGCCGCATCACGCGCAACGGATGCGTGGTCATCAAGGCCCAGCAGCACCGCACCCAGGAGCTCAACCGGCTCGACGCGCTGGTGCGGCTGCATGCCCTGATTGCCAGCGTGGCCCGACCGCCCCGGACGCGGCGCACCACACGCCCCAGCGCGGCGCAACGGCAGGCGCGCCGGGAGGACAAAGCCCATCGGGCCCGCACCAAGGCCTTGCGCCAAGCGACCGTCGACCTGGCGGCATGAGCCCGGCGGGCGAAAATACCCCACAGGCCGGGCGGTATCGCGCGGCAACAGGAGAACGGTTTGGCGATCCAGTGGTTTCCCGGGCACATGCACCTGACGCGGCAGGCCATCGCCGAGCGCATCCGCCGCATCGATGTGGTGATCGAGATGCTCGATGCCCGCCTGCCCGGTTCCAGTGCCAACCCCATGCTGGCCGACATCACGCGGGGCAGGCCTGCCCTCAAGGTGCTCAGCAAGCAGGACCTGGCCGATCCGCGGCAGACCGAGGCCTGGCTGGCGCACTACAACGCCCTGCCCAACACCCGGGCGGTGGCCGTCGATGCGGGCATGGCGGCGCCTGCCCGGGCGCTGGTGGCCGCCTGCCAGTCACTGGCCCCGTCCCGGGGCGGCCTGGCCAAGCCCATGCGCGTGCTGATCTGCGGCATTCCCAATGTCGGGAAGTCCACACTCATCAACACGCTGGTGGCGCGCCGCGCCGCACGGGCTGCAGACGAGGCCGGGGTGACCCGATCGGAGCAGCGCATCTTGCTGGCGGACGATTTCTATCTGTACGACACACCGGGTGTGTTGTGGCCGCGCATCATCGTGGCCCAGAGCGGCTACAACCTGGCCGCCAGCGGGGCCGTGGGGCGCAATGCCTTTGACGACCAGGAGGTTGCCTACGAGCTGCTGGCCTACCTGGCCGACCACTACGGTGAACTGCTGCGGGCGCGCTACGGCTTGCCCAGTCTGCCGGCGGATCTGGAGGTCCTGATGGCCGCGATCGGACGCGCCCGGGGCGCATTGCAGGCGGGCGGTCGCGTCCACGCCCAGAAAACCGCCGAGCTGCTGATCCACGACTTTCGCAGCGGCCTGCTGGGTCGCATCAGCCTGGAGACACCGGCCGAGTTCGCGGCCTGGCTGCGCGAAGGGCGGGCGCTGGACGCCGAGCGACAGATCCGCAAGGACGCCATCGAGCTCGACCGCAAGATCCGGTTCCGCCAGGTCCCCCGACCGTCCTGACTGCTGGCGGGTGGCTTCGTAGCCCGATCAGCGCGGGCCACCGGCCAGCCAGTCCTGCAGCAGCTCGTGGAATGCGGCGGCCTGGTCCAGCATCACCCAGTGCCCGGCCTGGAATCCCTGGACCCGACAGCCCGGCTGTTCGGCCAGCCGTGCGGCCCAGTCTCGGGTGTGGAACATGAACGGCTTGCGCCGGCCATAGACGAACAGCCAGGGATGCGCCGGCCTGACCTTGCGGGTGCGCAGTCCCCCGGTCACGCCGAACCAGCGCATCGCGTAAGGATGGTTCATGCCCCAGACGATGCGAGCCGGTGGGGCCGGGCAGCGCAGCGCTGCCGCCATGGCGCGCGTCATGCGGTTGGCCAGACCCTGGTGCAGGTGGCGTCCAACCAGCCAGGCCAGCGCCAGCCACCATTGGTAGCCCAGCACCAGCGCCTTGGCCCGCAGGCCGAGCTCCTGCTGCAGCGCGCGCGCATTGTGGTCGCCGATGTCGATACCCACCACCCGCTCGATCCGCTCGGGATGCCGGGCGGCCAATTCATACCCGAACACGCAACCCCAGTCGTGCAGCAGCAGCGTCACCGGCCGGTCTGGACTGACCCGGGCCAGCACCCGATCCAGCAGGGCCATGATCTGGTCCAGCGACGCCGCGCGCGGCGCCTGGTCTGGGTCGAAGCCGGGCAGCGTCAGGCGGACGCAGCGGTGGTGCGGGCGCAGGCTGGCTACCGTACCGTCCCACAGCGCGGCCGTGTCGGGCCAGCCATGCAGCATCAGCACCACCGGTCCCGGCCCGCCCTCGACCAGGACCGCGACGCCATCGACCTCCAGCCGGGTGGTCGACAGCTCGGTGGGGACCGGGGCGTCGGCTGCGGACGGTTTGGCCGGGGAAGGGCCGGGACCGGCCAGGGAAGGCGTGGGCAGGGGTGTCATGGCAGTGGCAGGGCGGGCATGCAGGCCCAACGGGTGGCGGACCGGTCCGATTATGGCGACCGGCCCCATGAAGTCCCGGCGGGCCCAAAGCCCGTCATGTCATGGGGCTATTGCGGACTCCGTAGACTGCGGGCTTCCCGTCAAGGGGAGTAGCCGGCCGCCGGCCGCCTCGCAGGCTGCGAGAGCGGGCAGCGGCGGCGGGTCCGTCAATACGCAGGCTGCCGCAGCGGTCTGCCGGATCCGCCGGGTCGGGGCGTGCCGCCCTGCCTCACGCCAGACCTTGGGGTGTGTGTTCAACCCCGTTGCAAGGTCTCATCATGGAAACCGTGGTTCCCGTCTGGTTGTGGGTCGTGTTTGTCGCGTTCGTGCTCGCGGCGTTGTTTGTCGACTTTGTCGTGCTCAAGAAGCAGGGCGCCCACGAGGTGGGTGTGCGCGAGGCCGTGAACTGGTCGCTGCTGTGGATCGCCCTGAGCTTCCTGTTCAATGGCCTGCTGTGGTGGGCTGTGAAGGACGGCACGGGCTCCTCCCAGCTGGCCAACGAGAAGTCGCTGGAGTTCCTGACCGGCTACCTGATCGAGAAGAGTCTCGCGGTCGACAACATCTTTGTCTTCCTGATGATCTTCACCTACTTTTCGGTCCCCGCAGCCTACCAGAAGCGGGTGCTGATGATCGGCATCATCGGTGCCATCGTGCTGCGAACCGTCATGATCCTGGTCGGCGGCTGGTTGCTGGCGCAGTTCCACTGGATCCTGTACGTGTTCGGCGCCTTCCTGATCATCACCGGCATCAAGATGTGGTGGGCTGCAGGCAAGGAATCCAGCCTGGACGACAACGTGGCATTGCGCCTGTTGCGTCGGGTGATGCCGGTCAGCCGCACCTTCGATGGCGAAAAGTTCTGGACGGTGGAGAACGGGCGCCGCATCGCCACCCCCTTGTTGATGGTCATCTGCCTGGTCGGCCTCACCGACGTGATCTTTGCCGTGGACTCCATCCCGGCCATCTTTGCCATTACCTCGGACCCGTTCATCGTGCTGACCAGCAACGTGTTTGCGATCCTGGGGCTGCGGGCCATGTTCTTTCTGCTGCAGGCCGCAGCCAGCCGCTTCACCCTGTTGAACTACGGCCTGGCAGTGATCCTGGTCTTCATCGGCACCAAGATGATGCTGATCGATGTCGTCAAGATCCCCATCCTGGTCTCGCTCGGCGTGGTCATCGGCATCCTGATCGTGACCATGGTGCTGAGCGCCCGCGTGAACCGGAGCTGAGTCAGTCCAGGCGACCCTGATCCAGCACCTTGCGCACCAGCGGGTGCTGGACCTTGCGCTCGGAGCCGACCAGAAAGAATTGCTCCGACACTTCGTCGCAGGCACCCAGGCGCACAAACCCCTGGCGCCCGCACAGGTCCTCCTCGACCAGGGCGGGCGCTGCAAAAATCCCCAGACCGGTGCTGGCAAAGGTGGACAGCAGCGCACTGTCTTCGAATTCCCCCGCGATGCGGGGGATCAGGTGCTGCCGCTCGAACCAGCTGTCCAGCCGGGCCCGGACCGTCGCATGGGCCGTGGGCAGCAGCAGGGGCAACCGTGCCAGCGCATGGATCGGGTCTTCGGCCCATTGATCGGCCCACATCGGCAGTCCGAACCAGCGCAGCGGCGATGCGCCCAGCGCATGGCTGTAGACCCGCACGGTGCCGCTGGACGGAGCGGGCCGGTCCGCCAGGATCAGGTCCAGCCGGTGCAGGGCCAGGTCGGCCAGCAGGTCGTCGAATTCACCCTCGTGGCACTCCAGCCGCAGCCGGGGTTGATCGAGCACACTGGCCAGCAGCCGGGGCAGGGCCAGCTTGGGCAGACCGTCCGACAGGCCCAGACGCAGCACCACCGGCGGTGCCACGGTCGCAGAGGCCAGCACGTCGGGCAGTTTTTCGCCCAGCTGAAAAATCTGCTCGGCCTGGGCGAAAGCGGCTTCACCGGCGGGCGTCAGCGCCAGCTGGCGCCCGGCCGGCCGCAGCAACTGGTGCCCCAGGCTGCGCTCGAGTTCGCGCACCTGCGCGCTGACCGTCTGAACCGCCAGGTCCAGGCGCTCGGCTGCGCGCGAAATGCCCCCTTCCTTGGCCACCACCCAAAAGTAATAGAGGTGCTTGTAGTTGTAGCTGGTCATGTCAATAGTCAGAAAATTTCGAAGTCAGCATATCAGATCAGCTGCTTTTTCGGATTGGATTACGGGCCCATCATCGGGTTTCCCTTCATCCTCCTTCAGGAGTCACACCATGAACGACACCCGACATCTCCCGGTCCCTCATGCCGGCTCCGCCGGCACCACGCCGCTGCCGGCCGGTGGCCTGCGCACCCCGCTCGACATGCCGGTGCAGAAGGTGTTGCGCAACACCTATGCCCTGCTGTCGATGACGCTGCTGTTCGCGGCGGCGGTTGCCTCGGCCGGTGTGGCGCTGGCCTTGCCAGCCCCCGGGATCGTGCTGACCCTGATCGGCTATTTCGGTCTGCTGTTTGCCGTGCACCGCCTGCGCAACAGCGGCTGGGCCCTGCCCGCCGTCTTCGCGCTGACGGGTTTCATGGGCTATACCCTGGGGCCCGTGCTGTCGCGCACCCTCAGCCTGCCGGGCGGGGCACAGACCATCGCCATGGCCCTGGCGGCCACCGGCGCCATCTTCCTGGCTCTGTCGGCCTGGGTGTTGACCACCCGGCGCGACTTCAGCTGGATGGGCGGCATGCTGTTTGCCGGTATGGTGGTGGCCCTGCTGGCGGGTCTGGCGGCGCTGTTCTTCGAGATCCCCGCCCTGGGCCTGGCGGTCTCCGCCATGGTCGCCCTGCTGTCGGCCGGTCTGATCTTGTTCGAGACCAGCCAGATCGTGAACGGCGGCGAAACCAACTATGTCATGGCGACCGTGGGTCTGTTCGTATCCCTGTTCAACCTGTTCACCAGCCTGCTGAGCCTGTTCGGCATCGGCGGCTCCAGTGACTGACCCCGCGAAGCGAGCCCAGTCATGATGAACTGTCCGAACTGCGCCGGCGTGGCGCTGGTGATGAGCGAGCGCCAGGGGGTGGAGATCGACTACTGCCCCCAGTGCCGGGGCGTCTGGCTGGACCGTGGGGAACTGGACAAGCTGATCGAGCGCGCGGTCCCGCGGGCGCCCAGCGGCTACGTTCCCCCGGCGCAGCCGGGCTACCACCACCGCAAGCCCAAATCGTGGCTCAGCGAGATCTTCGATTGAACCCGCATACCCGTCCCTCGCCGCGCCCTTCGGAGCCCGAATCCGAGGGCGATGTCGGGCAAGACCTGGTGCAGCGCATGAGGCAGCGGGCGCAGGGCCTGGGCGCTGCGCCCGTGGCCCTGGCCGATGTGGCCGAAGCCCATGGGCCAGCCGCCCGGGGCATGCTGCTGGTGCTGCTGTCCGTGCCCTGCCTGCTGCCCTTGCCCGGTGCTGGAACCGTGCTGTCGCTGGGCCTGGCGGCGCTGGCGCTGGCGCTCTGGCGCAGCCCGGACGGGCTCAGTCTGCCGGGGAGGGTGGCGCGGCTCGAACTGAGTTCGGATTCGGCGCGGCGGCTGTTTCAGTCGCTGGCCTGGGTCTACGAGCAGGCCGCCCGACTGGCGTGCCAGCGTCTGGACCGCATGGTGCACTGGGCCGAGTCGGGGCGGCGCCTGTGGCTGGCGCCCCTGGTGGCCCTGATGGCCCTGCTGATTTTTCTACCCATACCGTTCGGCAACGTGTTGCCCGCCCTGGCCCTGGCCCTGACCGGCCTGGGGTTGATGTTCCGGGACGGCCTGGGGGTGCTGCTGGGCGCGGTGTTCGCCAGCTTGTCCGTCCTGTTTGCAGGCGGGCTGGGCTGGATGGCGTGGCGCCTGGCGGGCCACTGGGTCGGATTCTGAGCGGCCGGAGACGGCCTCAGGGGTAGAAGCAGCGGAACCCGATGTCGACCGCTTAGCAGCCGGCGGGTTTCGAGGCCACTTCGTCGGGCCGCATCGCCTGGGGTGTCCGTACCACCCCCCCATGGTGCGGCGCAGGTCGCCCTGGGCGTCGGTGACCCATTCCCAGACCTTGGCCACCATGTCGTACACGGCGTTGCCAGCCGGCGACGAATTCGAAACCCCCGCCCTCGCGCTCGGCCCGGGTGACCCACCCGCTGGCCTGCACGAGTCGGGCGTACTGCCCCAGCGTCACCTCGGTGCGGTCGATGGCTCCGCTGCGCAGTAAGGGCGAGGTGAAACAAAACGCAACAAAGCGATACCGCCCTGACACCCGGTAACGGGGCCCTGGCGGCACCATGACGGTCCTGTTCAACCCGTATCCGAAAGGACGACTTTCATGAAAACCTGGATCAAACGTACGCTCCTGGGCCTGCTGGGCGCCACGGTGCTGGTGGGCGGCCTGTCGGCTTGCGGTCACCAGCGCCACGCCTGGAGTGCCACCATGAGCCCTGAAGCCTATGCGCAGTCGCGCGACAAGCTGGTGGACCGGGTTGCCGGCAAACTGGACCTGAACGCCGGGCAGAAGCAGCGCCTGGCCACGCTGGGTGACAGGGTGTTCGAGCAGCGCCAGGCGCTGATCGGACAGACCCCCGACCCCCGGGCCGAATTGCGGGCCCTGCTGGCGTCGGAGAAATTCGACCGCACCCGTGCCCAGGCGCTGATCACTGAAAAAACCACGGCGCTGCAGGACAAGAGCCCCGGGGTGGTGGCGGCACTGGCGGACTTTTACGACAGCCTGAACCCCACGCAGCAGCAGAAGGTGCGCGCCTATCTGGAGGGCCGCCACCGTGGGTGGGGTCGCAGCTGAAAGGGTCGCACAATCCGGCCATGCAACGCATCCTGCTGATCGACGACGATGCCGACCTCGGGCCGCCTCTGGCGGCCTATTTCGGACGCTTTGGCCTGGAGCTGGCGCAGGCCCTGCGCCCCAGCAGCGGCCTGGCGATGCTGCAGCAAGGCGGGTGGGACGCGGCGATTCTGGATGTGATGCTGCCCGAGATGGACGGCTTTGCCCTGTGCCGTGCCATACGCCGGGAATCGGACCTTCCGCTGTTGATGCTCACCGCCCGTGGCGAGGTGATGGACCGGGTGGTGGGCCTGGAGCTGGGGGCCGATGACTACCTGCCCAAGCCCTTCGAGCCTCGCGAACTGGTGGCGCGGGTGCAGACGGTGCTGCGCCGCCGCACCCCGCCCCGGCCGGCGGCCGCTGCCGAACACCCGCAGCGCGTGTTCGACGGCCTGGTGGTGGACCCGCTGACCCGAACCGTACGGCTGCTGGGCCAGGTGGTGGACCTCACCAGCACCGAATTCGACCTGTTGCTGTTGCTGGCCCGCGAGCCGGGTCGGGTGTACACCCGCGACGACATCCTCAACCACCTGCGAGGGCGCGAGGCCGAGCTGCACACCCGTGCGGTGGACATCGTGGTCAGCCGCCTGCGCCGCAAACTCGAACCGCTGGACTGCATCAAGACCGTGCGCCATGCGGGCTACACCCTGGCCCTTCCGCCGCTGACCCCATGAAACCGGCGCACG
>VERU01000579.1 GCA_018882485.1 Rhodoferax sp.
GTATCACGCTGCTTGGCGCTGACGATGCCGGCGGTCACGGTGTTCTCCAGACCAAACGGAGAGCCAATGGCCATCACCCACTCGCCGACCTTGAGCCGGCCCACATCGCCCACGCGGACCGCCGGCAGCCCCGCCGCATCGATCTTGACCAGGGCCACGTCGCTGCGCTTGTCCGCTCCGATCAGGCGGGCCTTGAACTCGCGCTTGTCGGTCAGGGTGACGATGACCTCGTCGGCGCCATCCACCACGTGCGCGTTGGTCATGATCAGGCCATCGGCCGACAGCACAAAGCCCGATCCCACCCCCCGCGGCTGTTCTTCTTCCTGCGGTTGCGGGCGGTTCTGCCGGGGCTGGCGCGGCATGTTGGGCAAAGGCAGGCCGAAGCGGCGGAAGAACTCCAGCATCTCCTCGTCGCCGCCGGAATTGCTGCGCTGCGCCACTTTTTCCAGGGTCCGGATGTTGACCACGGACGGACCGACCTGCTCCACCAGATCGGTGAAATCGGGCAGCGCGCGCGGCTGCGCCGACACCGTGGCCGGCAGCCCCGCCACGGCGGCCGCCCAGCCCAGCGCCAGCAAGCAGCGCCGCATCGATTTGAAATCCATCGCCATCACGTTTCCCCTTTCATGGAACTACCCACACCGCCCCAACATGGGGTCTCAGCGCCGCCGCTCAAGAGCCTGGGCAAAGGCCGCCAGCGTGGCCTGCGGCACCTCTCCCACCGCCGTCAGCCAGCTGTCGGCGACCCGCCGCATCAGCACCTGGGTCGCACCCAGGGCCTGCGCCCCGGGCTGCCCATGGCGCCTGGGATCCAGAGGTTCGATGAACAGCGAGACGGTGGCCAGACCGTCGCTGAACAGCCACTGCAAGGTGTCCTCCCGCCGACCGTCGGGCCCCGCGGTCACCGGGCGCAGGTAGCAGCCCGTGGGTTCGAAGCCCGGCACGGGAGTCCTGAGCGCCCAGCCGGCCGCTGCCGCCGTGGTGCGCACCAGGCCGGGGCGCTCGACCTGCCAGCCCTCGGTGTTGCCCATCAGCTGCGACAGGCGGGCCATGCTGACCGGCGCGTCCAGCTGCAGCTCCGAGAAAGCCGCCTGCTCCAGCACCTGGCTGTCGGCTGCCAGCGTCTGCAGCTTGACCACCAGGCCCGACTTGCGCTCGGACCAGATGCGGTAGCCAAACCGCAGGGCGTCTTTGGGCTGCAGTTCGACCACATCGGCCTCGACGCCGGCCACCCGGTCGGTGCCCGCCGGCCGCAGGGTGTAGTGGCGCGCAATGGCCGAATCGGCCGATTGCAGCAGGTTCGGGAACAGCCCCAGGGTCTCGCGGCGTTCGGCCACGGCCACCCGGGTCTCCGGGAAAAAGGTGACGACCTGGTCGTTGCGCCGGAAGGTGGAGCGCGGCGCACCGGTCAGGGTCTCGACCCGCTCCATCTGCTGCTCGCCGTCGCACACATGCCAGATGCGGGCGCTGGACATGCTGCCGCCGGCCGATACCACGAAGGTTCCGATGTAGGCCCGCTTGCGCGAGGCTTCGTGCATGCGCATCAGCCAGTCGGACAGGCCGCGATCGGCCACGCCGGGGGCCGACACACCGGCTGGGGTGCGGGCCGGTGGCGAGGGCGACTGGGCCTGTGCCCCCATCGGAGCCCAGGCCAGCGCCACACCCAACAGGGCACCCAGCAGGGCGCCCAGCGCCAGCCCCCGTGCCGCAGTCAGACCGGCCCGTGGGTTCATCGGCGCTCGCCCTCGAAGGTGGCGTTGCGCAGGAAACCCGAGGGCTGCTGCAAGGCCGACGCGCCGCCCAGCTGCCGATGGGCCGCCAGCAGGGCATCCAGGCGGGGATCACGCAGCATGGGTGCGACCGTCAGCGCCGTCGCGGACGCCACCGCCTCGGGTGCGGCAGCATCGGGTGCGGCAGCAGCCCACTCGGCCGCCCCCCGGG
>VERU01000090.1 GCA_018882485.1 Rhodoferax sp.
GTCTCGTGTCCCGGTGCGGGAAGGCGCCGAGATCGTGGACACCAGCGGCCGTTCGGTGGGTGTCGTAACCAGCGGTGGATTTGGGCCGACCTTGCAGGCGCCGATTGCGATGGGCTATGTGGAAACCGCTCTGTCCAAGGCAGGGACCCCGCTGTCCGCCCTGGTTCGGGGTCAGCCCGTCCCGATGGAAGTGGCCACCACGCCGTTCGTTCCGCAACGCTACTACCGCGGTTGAAGCACGACGCCCCCATCCGGCAGAGGCGCCAAGCAGGCGGGCGCCGGCCGACTCAATGGCCCAGGGCCAGGCCGGTGTTGCGGCGCGGATCGTTGGCGCCGTAGAAACGGTTGCCTCCCACGGGTGTGCCGCCCAGCGTGGGCGCACCGATCAGGATGGCCGACATCTGATTCGGCGGCTGCGGATTGCCGAACCGGTGCCCCATGCCTTCCAGGATCCTTTGGGTGTCCGGGCTCAGCGCGTGGCGTTCCAGGTTGGTGGGTTCGGGCAGCCATTGCTGGTGAAAGCGTGGCGCATCGACGGCCTCCTGCACGTTCATGCCGTAGTCGATGACGTTGACGAGGGTGTGCAGTACCGCCGTGATGATGCGGCTGCCGCCAGGTGTGCCGACCACCATCACCGGTTTGCCGTCCTTGGTCACGATGGTCGGGCTCATGGAGGACAGCGGGCGCTTGCCCGGCGCAATCGCATTCGCCTGTCCCTGCACCAGTCCATAGATGTTGGGCAAACCCACCTTCGCGGTGAAGTCGTCCATCTCGTTGTTCAGCAGCACCCCGGTGCCGGCCGCAGTCAGCCGCGCGCCAAACCATTCATTGAGTGTGTAGGTCACGCTCACGGCGTTGCCATACTGGTCGGCGACGCTGTAATGGGTGGTGTTGTTGCCTTCATGGGGCGCGCTACCAGGCACGATGTCTGTGCTCGCACCCGCGCGGGCCGGGTTGATCACTCCGCGGATCTGCGCCGCATAACCCTTGTCGAGCAGGCGATCGAGCGGATTCTTCACGAAGTCCGGATCGCCCAGGTAATTGTTGCGGTCCATGTAGGCATGGCGCATCGCCTCGATCTGCACATGCACCGCCTGCGCCGCACGGAAGCCCCAGTCCTTGAGCGGATACCCTTCGAGGATGTTGAGGATCTCGCAGACGATGGTGCCGCCGCTGCTCGGTGGCGGTGCACTCACCACCCGGTAACCCCGGTAATCGCACTCCACCGGCTTCATCTCTCGCGTGCTGTACTGGTCGAGATCGGCCTGTGTGATGATGCCCTTGCCGGCCTGGCTGCTGGTCACGATGGCGGCGCCCACGGGCCCCTGGTAGAACCCCCGGGCGCCCTCCTCGCTGATGCGGCGCAGCGTGTAGGCGAGGTCTTTCTGCACCAGGGTCTGTCCCACATTGAACGGCTGTCCCCCGTTGAGGAAGATGGCCGCGGTGGCCGGATCCCTGCGGAAGTCGTCGCCGACCACACGCATCAGGTCCACATCGCCCTGCTCGAGCCGGAAGCCTTCCTCGGCCAGCCGGACAGCCGGCGCGATCAGCTCGGCCCGCTTCATCGTGCCGAACTGGGCCAGTGCCCGTTCGAGCCCGCTCACCGTGCCGGGTACCCCCACCGCCAGGTGGCTTTTGGTCGACAAACCGGACACCACATGGCCGTCTGGCCCCAGGTACATATGGGGGGTCGCGGCCAGTGGCGCCTTTTCACGGAAATCGAGAAAAGTCTTGCGCCCATCGGCCAGCTGGATGGTCATGAACCCGCCACCGCCCAGGTTGCCGGCCGCAGGGTAGACCACCGCCAGGGCATAGCCCACCGCCACGGCCGCATCGACTGCATTGCCGCCCGCCTTGAGCACATCGACGCCGATGCGGGTCGCCAGGTGCTGCGCGGTGACGACCATGCCGTTCTCGGCCGCCACAGGCGCCACCGAGGCCGCATGCGACACACTGAAAAAGGCAGCAGCCAGCCACGAACCCAGCGCCACGCGCAAAGGCCGTCCGGCCGACCGACCCGGGTGCCACAGGACAGTGGCCGTGTGGCGCAGCGCGCGGATGGGGACGAGGAAGTCCGACATTTTCGGGGTGTCCTGGTTGTCGGCGTATCCCGGGCGTATCGACAACGCCGGAGCCGAGCTGGGTTGGCATCAACCCCGAGTTTGACATCAACCGGGACGGATTCCCATGTGTCGGTGTGGCGCCGCCTCGATTCCGGAGGCTGCTCACGATTCGCGGGTCATTGGCGCGCGGGTCACCGTTCGGCTGCCATCATCCGTTGAGTGAGAGAGGCCTCGGACAGGGCGTCCTGCAGCGGCCTGCCGGCGGCATAGGCGGATAGGGCTGCCGGGCGTTCGACACCCTGCACCCCGCGCCGACAGGGTTCGGGTTGACCCAGCACCATGGACACCGGGATGCGCTCTGCGTAGATCGGCAGGGCGAGATCTTGCTCATCATCCGCCACGCCGCGGGCACGAATCTTGGCCGAAGCCTGTTCGATGTCCATGGCGATCACCGCCGTTGCCTTGATCTCCTGCGCGGTAGCCGGCCGCAGTCCGGCTGTGCGCTGCGGGTACAGCCGATCGACCATCATCACCAGAGCGCGCTCCTTCTCCACCGGATCATCGACCAGCCGGGCCTTGCCGAAGGCCATCACCGAACGGTAATCGGCCGAGTGGTTGAAGCCCGACCGCGCCAGCACCAGCGAGTCGAGGTGGGTGACGGTCAGGCAGGCCGGCTCACCATGGGCCAGGTTGCGCAACATGCGACTGGCGCTGCTGCCATGCCAGAACAGCCGACGGCCCTCACGCCAGAAAAAAGTGGGGGTGCAGAAGGGCTGTCCGTCGATCACATAGGACACATGGCACAACATCGCTGCATCCAGCAGCGCATGAACCGTGTCGTGGTCGTAAAAGCCCCGGTCGTGCAGTCGTTTGACTTGATTGCGTCCGGAGACCGGGTAGCCGGCGGAATCGATGCTGGAGGTGTCGGACATGGGTGCAGGGTGGTTGTGACAATGCCTCCATCTTGCGGTCTAACTGGTTTTTCGGGAAGATCCAGTTTTCCAAAAATTGTCCATACCAGTTGAAGAGCATCCGAACCGGGACCCGTCATCGCGTCTACGGGCTGATCCGCACACAGATCGAGGCCGGCATCCTGCTTCCCGGCCAAAGGCTGCCATCCACCCGCGCACTGGCCGCCGAGCTGGGTGTATCCCGAAGCACCGTGGTGGTGATGTACGAGCAGCTGGCAGCCGAGGGATACATCGAAACCGCGGCGGGTGCCCGGGCACGGATTGCGTCCGGACTCCAGGCGTACCCGGCTCACCCGCAGGCGGTCGCCCCCGAACCGACGGCAGCGGTACCCCCACTGTCCCGCTACGGGCAACGGATCCGGAGTCTTGCCACCCCCGGGCAGCCGGCTCCCGATCCCGGGCACATCAATTTTCTGTATGGCGCGATCGCCGACAACGACTTTCCAAAGCTGGCCTGGCGCAGCTTGTACAACCGCGCCCTGACCCGCCGGCAGCACGATCTGTACTACGGGTGCAGCGAAGGTGACATCCAGCTGAGGGAAGCGCTGCAGGGCTATCTCCTGAGAGCGCGCGGCCTGCAATGCACCGCCGAACAAATCCTCATTGTCAATGGCACCCAGCAGGCGCTCGAACTCTGCGCCAAGGTGCTGCTGGACCCCGGCCGCGGCGTGATCATGGAGGAGCCCTGCTACCTGATGGCACGCCGCACCTTCGAATCGGTCGGTGCCCACATCCTGGCAACCCCGGTGGACGATCAGGGACTGGTCGTCTCCGCAATCCCGCGACGGCATGTGACCCTGGCCTACGTCACACCCTCGCATCAATATCCCCTGGGATCGGTGATGTCGATCGGCCGCCGCCAGGCCCTGCTGGCCTGGGCGCAACGCCATCGCTCCTGGATCATCGAAGACGACTATGACAGCGAATTCCGGTACGGTCTGCGTCCGGTCGATCCCTTGCAGTCGCTGGACAGCAGCGGCCGCGTGATCTATGTCGGCACCTTCTCCAAAACACTCTCGCCGCAGCTGCGGCTGGCCTACCTGGTGCTGCCGCCAGCCATCGTGCCGACGTTTCGCCATGCCAAGCAATTCGCAGATCGCCATTCCCCCCTGCTGGAACAGAGGGTGCTGGCGGAGCTGATCCGCAGCGGCGTCTACGAGCGCCATCTGCGACGGCTGAAGCGTGACAACGAACGTCGCAGGAGTACGCTGGTCGCAGCGATTTCGGCTCATCTGGGAACCCGCGCCCAGGTCGAGGGCACCGACTCGGGGCTTCACGTCATTGTGTGGATCCGGGATGTTCCCGTTGCTCAGGAGCAGCGCCTCGTCAGTCGGGCCAGGGAACGAGGCGTCGGAATCTGGCCCGTCTCACCGCTCTATGCGGAGGGTGCGCGATTTCGCCTGAAGCAGTGTGCCGGTTTCGTGGTGGGGTACGCGAGCCTGAAGATCGCCGACATCCAGCAAGGTGTGAGGCTGCTGGCGGATGCGCTGGGCGCAGACTGATTGCGGCCCGGTCAACCGGAATCCGACCCTGGATGTGAGAATCCCGTTCATCCTGGGAGGACTTGTCTTGGCGGAGCAGGCGGGATTCGAACCCGCGGTGGGTTTTACCCCACGCACGCTTTCCAGGCGTGTGACTTAAACCACTCATCCACCGCTCCAGCGTCCGGCATTCTAGCCGAGGCCATCCCCGTCCCTGGCGCCGGACACCGGGCGCTGTCATCGCTGCAAAAAAAGGCCACCCGAGGGTGGCCTTTGCGCGTACCGCAGAAGATCGATCAGTTCAGGGCGATCTTCTTGTCGCCCTTGTAGGTGTAGAGCGTCATGGCGGGGTTCTTCAGTTCGCCGTTGGACTCGAACTGCACGTTGGTGGTGATGCCCTTGTAGTTGGTTTCGGCCAGCTTGGGCATGTACACCTTGGGGTCGGTGCTGTTGGCACGCTTCATGGCGTCCACCAGCACGTGCACGGCGTCATAGGTGTAGGGGCTGTACACCTGGAACTGGCCGGGATACTTGGCGTCGTAGCGCGCCTTCCAGGCCTTGCCGCCGGGCATCTTGTCGAGCGAGGCACCGCCTTCGGCGCAGATCACGTTGTCCAGCGTCTTGGCACCGGCAGACTGCTTGATCAGGTCCATGGTGCAGATGCCGTCACCACCAAAGTACTTGACATTGGTCAGACCAAGCTGCTCCATCTGGCGCAGCATCGGGCCGGCCTGGGGGTCCATGCCGCCGAAGAACACGCCATCGGGGTTCTTGGACTTGATGGCGGTCAGGATGGACATGAAGTCCACCGACTTGTCGGTGGTGAACTGCTCGTCCACGATCTGGATGCCCTTGGCCTTGGCGGTGCTCTTGAACACATCCGCCACGCCCTGGCCGTAGGCCGTGCGGTCGTCGATCACGGCGATGCGCTTGAGCTTGAGCGCGTCAGCGGCGTAGAAGGCCAGACCGGCGCCCAGCGCGTTGTCGTTGGCCAGCAGGCGCCAGGTGGTCTTGTAGCCGGGCTTGGTCAGGTTGGGGTTGGTGGCGGACGGGGTGATGTGCGGAATGCCGCAATCGTTGTACAGCTTCGACGCCGGGATGGTGGTGCCGGAGTTCAGGTGACCGACGATGCCGTTGACCTTGGCATCGCACAGCTTCTGGGCCACGGCAGCGCCCTGCTTGGGATCGGCCGCGTCGTCTTCGGCGACCAGCTCAAGGCGAACCTTCTTGCCACCGATGGTGACACCGGCAGCGTTGAGGTCGTCAACCGCCATGCGGGCGCCGTTCTCGTTGTCCTTGCCATAGGCAGCCTGCGGGCCCGACACCGGGGCGACATGGCCGATCTTGACGACCATGTCTTGTGCCAGGGCAACCCCTGCGGCAGCCGTCAGGGCAGCGACCACCGTGGCTTTCAACTTCATCTGCATAAATCACTCCAGGTTAAAAATGTGAGAGGTGTTTCTCCACCCCGATACGTTATCGCAATTTTCGGGCCGCAGACCTAGGGAAGTTACCAAGCGCCCCCACCGGATGGGGAAATGACCGGGACCACCCGACCCGCGCCGCCCCGGCCGGGGTCACCGGTCAGGCTTGGGGGTCAGGTCGTGCCGCTGGATCGCGTAACCCCGGTCGGCGTAATGGCGCCAGCGTTGCCGCGCCTGCTGGCGCTCGGCCTCGCTCTGGCCCACCACCTCGATCACCCGGGCAAAGCGCTCGAACCCCGTGGGCACCACGGGACAGCGGTTGACCAGCACATCGGCATGGGGCACCGAATCGGTGCGATCTGCCAGCACGACGGGCGACGCCTCCAGCACGTCGGGGTCGCTGTCTGCACGGCAGTGCGCCAGGAAATCGGTGGCCGAAAAAGCCCACAGGCGCTGGTCGAGCTCGTCCAGTTCCGGCTGCGGGGCGATCACCCCCACCCGAGAGCCGCCGGCCGTGGCCTTGCGCAGCAGGCGACAGAGGTAATCCATCGGCTGCGGGGCGTTGAAGTGGAAGGCGACCTCGGTCACCGGACGGCTTCCGGACCCAGCAGGTATTCCAGCAGCAGCCCGACCGGCCGCCCGGTGGCGCCCTTGGCGGCCCCGCCGCGCCAGGCGGTACCCGCGATGTCCAGGTGGGCCCAGGGCAGCTTGCCGGCAAAACGCTGCAAGAACTTGGCCGCGGTGATCGACCCGCCGGGCCGTCCCGCCACATTGGCTACATCGGCAAAGCGGGATTTCAGGCCTTCAGCGTACTCGTCGTCCAGCGGCATGCGCCAGCACAGGTCCTGAGCCGCCTCGCCCGCGCGGCCCAGCGCACCTGCCAGGGCATCGTCGGCCGAAAAGAGGCCGCTGCGCACCGCGCCCAGCGCGATCACGCAGGCGCCGGTCAGGGTGGCGATGTCGATGACCGCCCTCGGCTTGAAGCGTTCGGCATACGTCAAGGCGTCGCACAGGATGAGCCGCCCTTCGGCATCGGTGTTGAGGATTTCGATGGTCTGGCCGCTCATGCTGGTCACCACATCGCCCGGCTTGACGCTGCGGCCATCGAGCAGGTTCTCGCAGGCCGGAATCAGGCCGACGACGTTCAGCGCCGGCCGCAATTCGGCCAGCGCCCGGAACACCCCCAGCACACTGGCGGCGCCGGACATGTCGAACTTCATCTCGTCCATCTCCGGTGCCGGCTTGATGGAGATGCCCCCGCTGTCAAAGGTGATGCCCTTGCCCACCAGCACCGTGGGCGCCACACTCTTTGCCGCACCGTTGTAACGCAGCACGATGAAGCGCAGGGGCTGCTCCGAGCCCTGCGCCACGGCCATGAAGGCGCCCATCCCCAGCTTGGCCACCTCGCGCGGCCCCAGCACCTCGGCACGGATGCGCTCGCCATCGGCCAGTTGCCGCGCTGCCGCAGCCAGGTGGGTGGGGGTGGCATGGTTGCCCGGGCGGTTGGCCCATTCCTTGGCCAGTTCCACGCCGGCCACGGTGGCGGTCGCGCGGGCGAAAGCCGGCTTGAGGCCGCGTGATTCCGGCACGCCCACCGTCACCGCCTGCAGGGTGCGCGGCTGCGGCTTGGAATGGGTGTGGGTGTACACGTAGCTCGCATCGGCCACGGTGGTCACGGCTGCGCGCAGCGCGGCGGCATCCGGCGTCGATGCAAAACAGAGCAGCAGCCGCTTGACCTTGAGGGCCTGCGCCTGCCCCATGGCCGCAGCGACCGCCTTGCGCACCTCGGCCGCGCTGGCGGCGCCGATGCCCGCCAGGACCAGGCGCTGGGCGGCCAGCCCGGCTGGCCGGTACACGAAGAGGGTCTTGCCCGCCTTGGCCTCGGCATCACCCGCCTTCAGGGCCTGGGCCAGCAGCAGCGAGATCTTGTCCTGCGCCGTGGCCTGACCTTCGGCAAACAGCACGACCAGCAGGTCGCAGGCGCTGCGCTCGGCGGCGGCCAGACCCAGCGTCTTGAGTTGAAAGTTCATAATCGCACTTCTTTCCTGGTGGTTGCGGGGACCCGGGCCGACGGCCGGACGATGCCGCGGCCCTGCAGCCCCGATCCGGACGATGTTATTCCATTCCTCCATCCGCAAGGAGCTGGCCCGCAGCTTCGGGGCAACGCTCATCGTGCTGACCACCGTGGTCATGACCATGACGCTGATTCGCACCCTGGGCCTGGCGTCGCGCGGCACCTTCGATCCCGCCGACGTGACGCTGGTCATGGGTTACACGGTGCTGGCCTACATGCCGACCATCCTGACCATGAGCCTGTTCATCGCCATCTTCAGCACCCTGTCGCGCATGCACCGCGACAGCGAAATGGTGATCTGGTTCAGCAGCGGCAAGGGTCTGGCGGCCTGGATCGGCCCGCTGCTGCGCTTTGCCTGGCCCATTCTGGCCGCCATCGCCATCC
>VERU01000580.1 GCA_018882485.1 Rhodoferax sp.
AAACGGCGTGACGGCGAACTCCCCGACGGCCGAGGCGGCGGCAAAGGCCATGCCGCGGCGCAGCGCCGGGCGCAGCAGCGGCAGCGTCACCCGCCAGAAACTGCGCCAGGGGTTGGCCCCCAGGGTGCGCGCCGCCTGCGCCAGGCTCGCCGGCTGGCTGTCCAGCCCGGCACCCACCGATTGCGCCACGAAGGGATAGGCCAGCACCGCATAGGCGCCCAGCAGCAGCCACAGGCTGGCGGTCCAGCCGGGCACCAGCAGCAACAGGCCGAAGGCCACGCTCACCGGCGACACGACGAAGGGCAGGAAGCCGGCGGCCCGCCAGAGCCAGCGTCGCCGCGCCGACAGGGCATGCAGCAGCCCGAGCAGCGTCGCCAGCAACAACGCCACCGCCGAAAACCGCAGCGTGTTCCACAGCGCGTACAGGGTCTCGGGTTCCAGCAGCACGGCCCAGGCGGTCGGGCCGGCCAGCAGGGCCTGCGCCAGCAGGGTGAACAGCGGCAGGGCGCAGCACACCAGCAGCACGGCAGCGGTGGCCACCAGCGCCAGCCGCGCCGGCCCGCCCCGGGCCGATCGGCGCGGCACCGGCTCGACCCGCAGCGGCACGGCCAGCCGGTGAGCCAGCAGGGCATGGGCGCCGGCCGCCGCGCCCGTGACCAGCACCGCCACAGCAGCCAGCGCGCCCGCCTCGCCCAGCCGCAGCTCGTGCGCCACCAGGCGGTAGATCTCGACCTCCACCGTGGCGTAACGCGGGCCGCCCAGCACCAGCGCCAGCCCGAAGCCCGAAAAACAGTACAGGAACACCAGGCACAGGCTGGAAGCCAGCGCCGGCGCGATGGCCGGCCATTCGATGCGCCAGAACGCCCGCCAGGGCGTGGCCCCCAGGGTTCGGGCCGCTGCCAGCTGGCGCGCGTCGACACGCTCCAGCGCCTCGACGCCGGCCCGCACCACCAGACACAGGTTGAAGAACAGATTACCCAGCAGCAGCAGCACCGGGGTGCCCTGCAGGTCCACCCCGGCAAGCTCACCCAGCCACCCCCGGGGGCCCCACAGGCCCAGCACCCCGATGGCGGCCACCAGGGTCGGCACCACGAAGGGCAGCATCAGCAGCCGCAGCGCCGCCGCCCGCCCGGCGAACTCCAACCGCGCCAGCACCCAGGCCAGCGGCAGCCCCAGCAGCAGGGCCGCCGCGCAGGTGGCCAGCGCCTGCGTCAGCGACCAGACCAGCCGACCACGCAGGTAGTCATCCCGCAGCACGGCCCAGGGCGACGGGGCCGGCAGCCCGGTGAGAGCCTCCACCCCCGGCCCGCCCCAGCCCTGCCAGAGCAGGCGCAGCAGGGGCGCCACCACCAGCAGGATCAGCAGGCCCAGTGGCAGCAACCCGAGCAGCAGCGCCCGCTCGCGCGGCCGCGGGGCGGCGAAGCCCTGCATGGTCAGCGCAGCACCACCTGGGTCCAGCGGCTGACCCACTGGGCGCCGCGCGCCGCGATCTGTTCCGGTGCCGGCGTGTCGTGGCGCGCCGGCTCCACCGCCGGTCGCAGCGCCTCGACGCGGCTGACCCCGGGCTGCGCCGGATACATCCACATGGCCGTCTGCAGCCCCTCCTGGACGACGGGCGAGCGCAGGAACTCGACGAAGCGGATGGCCGCCGCGCGCTGCGCGCCACCCCTGACCAGCGCGACCCCCTCGACCTGACGGAACACGCCGCCGGGCAGCAGCAGATTGGCCGTGGGCGACTCGCTGGGCTTGTCCTTGGCGTAGAACAGCTCGGCGGCCGGGCTGGTGGCGTAGCTCACCACCACCGGGTACCTGCCGCCGTTGCGGCTGAAGTCGGTGTAGTAGGCCTCGCTCCAGCCCTTGGCCACCTTCAGGCCGTTGGCGCGCATCCGGGCCCACCAGTCGAAGGCGGCCTCCTCTCCCAGGCCCGCAATGGTGGC
>VERU01000581.1 GCA_018882485.1 Rhodoferax sp.
TCGACGGGTAGTCTTGTGCCGCTACCGGCCAGCCGACAGCGCCGATGGACAGGACAAGGAGGCGACGAGAGATAGGCGCCATAGTGCGTTTCTGAACGATAGTGATTGACCGCGAGATTCTCATGGCCCATCGAATTCGAAGTCGAGTCGCCTTTTCTGCTTTTGCGGTAAGGTAGCCTGACCGTGGTGTCGGGTACCTGTGAATCGATGGTGGAGGTTCTCCGATCTTGGTATGCCTGGGCTTACGCTGATGGCAACAATTTCCGACACGAGCGGGTCTTCGTGACAGGCACACTTTCCTGATCGTTTCAGATCGGACCCGGCGGATCGCGAGGCTGCGCGTGATCCGAGGTGCAAACCATGAATTTCGACCTGCTTGATCGTGTCGTTGTCGTCAGCGGCGGTACCTCGGGGATCGGCCTCGCGTGTGCGCTCGCGCTGGCCAGGGATGGTGCGCATGTCGCCATCCTGGGAACCGATGCGAAGCGGATGCAGGAGTCCGTAGCGCTTGTTGAAGCTGCGGGTGAAGGCCGCTCGCGCGTGCTCGGCCTGCTCGTCGACGTGTGCGAGCCGACGGTCCTCGCCACTGTGGCCGAGTCCGTAGCAACCAGGCTCGGACCCGTCTGGGGAATCATTGCGTGCGCCGGCATCGGAGGTGCGTCGAAGGCAGAAGATCTGTCTCTCGCCGACCTGAACCGTGTCCTGGCCGTGAATGTCGGGGGTGTTCTCTCCACCTGTCAGGCCTTTGTGCATGGAATGCTTGAGCGGCGCCGTGGCAGCATCGTTCTGGTCGGCTCGATCAACTCCTTCGGCGGCCAACCGGGACGCGTGCACTACACCGCCAGCAAGCACGCGGTGGTCGGATTGGTCAAGAACCTTGCCATCGACTGGGGGCGGTTTGGCGTGCGTGTGAATGGCATCGCACCGGGGCCGGTGGACACCCCGCTACTTCGCCGCAACGTCCCTCCCGGGTTCTTTGCGCGCGTGTTCGAGGATCGGATTCCTTTGGGTCGGTTGGCGCGGTCAGAGGAGATCGCCAACTCGTGCTTGATGCTACTTTCCGATGCGTCGAGCTTTGTCAACGGTGCGATGTTGGTCGTGGACGGTGGCATGACTGCCGGTCCGTTCACCCACCGCGGTGGGGCCGACATGGGGTCCAACCGCCTGCTGGCTGCCGGCGCCTATGAGGAGGTGGAGTGAAGGCAGAAGGTGTGACACCGACACCCACCGCAGTCGGTGGGGAAGTCTTTGACTACTGCATCGTCGGGGGCGGCGCGGCAGGATGTGTGCTGGCGAGTCGGCTGACGGAGGATCCCTCTTGTCGCGTCCTCCTTCTCGAAGCTGGGCCACCGGACCGGCATCCGTTCATCCACATTCCGGCTGCGTTCATCTTTGTCTACCGTGATCAACGTCACAACTGGCACTACCAGACTGAGCCCGACCCCAGCCTGGATGGCCGGACTACGTCGATTACGCAAGGGAAGGTGCTTGGCGGATCCAGTTCGATCAATGGAATGCTGCATGTGCGGGCACACAAGGAGGAGCTTGACGCGTGGGTGCGCAGCGGATGCACGGGTTGGAGCCACGAAGACCTGTTGCCCTACTATTGCAAGGCAGAAACCTACTTGGGGCCGTCGGGCGATCGTGTTGCGGGCCGAGGGTACGAGGGTCCGCTGGGTGTGACGTATCCGTCCACCTTTCACCCCTTGACGCAGTCGTTCGTGCAGGCCGCGCAACAGGCCGGCCTGCCATTCCTTGCCGACATGAACGGGCCTTCGCGGGAGGGGGTTGCGTACCACCAGCAGAACCGCCGAGGCCGGCTGCGCAGCCAGCCAGCGCAAAGCCATCTGCGGCCAGCGCGCGGCCGATCCAATCTGACGGTGCGAACCGGTGCGCTGGTCACGCGTGTCCATATGGCGGGCCGGCGCGCAA
>VERU01000091.1 GCA_018882485.1 Rhodoferax sp.
TAGTCGCGCAGGCTCTCAGTAATGAGCTGGCCCTGGGCGTTGAGGTACTGCACGCGCTCGCGGGCGACGGCAACGGTGACCTGGTTGCCCAGCACGTATTTGCGCGGCGGCTCCCCACCCCCCGCAAACGGGCCAAAAGGCGCGCCCGCCAGCGCGTCGCCCCCGGCTGGCGCCGATGCATCACCGGACAGGGGCACCGCCGGCTCGGGCGGCGGGGCCATGGGGTCGTTGCCCGTGGGTTCATAAATCTGCACCGGGTCGCCATCAAACGCAGGGTCGGCAAAGTTGTCGGTGGCGCGCTTGAAATCCAGAATGGTGAACCAGCTCTTGCCCAGGTCGATGCGCAGCCGGGTGCCGCGCCCGATGATCTGCTTGAACAGGGTCATGGACTTGATGTTCTGGTCCAGCACGATGAGCTTGCAGGTTTGCGCGTCCACACCGGTGCTCATGAGTTTGGAGGTGGTGGCTATGACGGGGTAGGGTTTTTCGGGGTCGATGAAGTTGTCGAGTTCGCGCTTGCCTTCGAGGTGGTCGCCGGTGATCTGCACCACGTAGTTGGGCTGGTTGGCGCAGAGGTCGGCGTTGGCATTGCTCAGGGCCTGGCGCATGCGGGCGGCGTGGTCGATGTCTTCACAAAAGACGATGGTCTTGGCCATGCGGTCGGTGGCCTTGAGGTAGGCGGTGATGCGCTCGGCCACCACCTCGTCGCGCGGCGCCATGACGAGCTTGCGGTTCATGTCGCGGCCGGTGTAGACGCGGTCTTCAATCAGCTGGCCGGTGTTGTCGGTCATGCCGGCGGTGGGGCGCCAGCCGAAGGTGTCTTTGTCCAGGTCCACCCGGATAACTTTGTAGGGGGCCAGAAAGCCGTCTTCGATGCCTTGCCTGAGGCTGTAGGTGTAGATGGGCTCCCCGAAATAGGCGCTGTTGGAGGTGTCTTTGGTTTCCTTGGGCGTGGCGGTGAGGCCCACATGGGTGGCGCTGCCGAAATAGGTGAGGATGTCGCGCCAGGCCGAGTCTTCGTTGGCGCTGCCCCGGTGGCACTCGTCAACCACGATGAGGTCAAAGAAATCGGGGCTGAACTGCTTGTAGATGTTGGCCTGCTCGTCGGTGCCCGACACGGCCTGGTACAGCGAGAGGTAGATCTCGTAGCTTTTGTTGACGGCTTTGGTGGTCTTGTCGATGGCGAGATCGACGTCTTCCAGTTCCAGCTTGCCCTGGGCATTGATGCGCTCTACGCCTTTGGCGTTGGGGCTGAGTTTGGCCATGGCGCCCTTGAAGGGACGGAAGTCGTTGACCATGGTCTGGTCGATGAGGATGTTGCGGTCGGCGAGAAACAGGATGCGTTTTTTGGCACCACTTTTCCAGAGCCGCCAGATGATCTGGAACGCGGTGTAGGTTTTGCCGGTGCCGGTGGCCATGACCAGGAGCACGCGGTGCTGCCCGCGAGCAATTGCCTCGACCGTGCGGTTGATGGCATTGAGCTGGTAGTAACGCGGGGTCTTGCTGGGCGCGTAGTCGTAGGCGGCTACCTGCTGCACCTGGGGAGACCAGCCTTTCCAGGCGCAGTAGCGGGCCCAGAGGTCTGCGGGGCTGGGAAACTGGTCTAGCGAAAGGGTTTGCTCCAGCACGCCGGTGGACAGGGTGGCGTCGCGAAATACGAAGCCGTCACCGTTGCTGGAAAACACAAAGGGCACGTCCAGCAGCTCGGCATAACGCAGCGCCTGCTGCATGCCGGCGCCCACGGCATGGGTGTTGTCTTTGGCCTCGACCACGGCCAGCGGAATGTTGGGCTTGTGAAACAGGGCGTAGTCGGCACGCAGCACGGTGTCGATGTCGCGATGCGACTTGTTGCCACGCACCACCACACGGCCAGCCCGCAAGGGAAATTCACGAAAAATCTGGTTCAGCGCATGCCAGCCCGCCTGCTCCATGGCGGGGCGTATGTACTTGTCGCAGATGTCGCTTTCGGACAGACCTTTTTTGTTCACATGCAGTCCCTGGATCGGCAGGACGGCTTTGGCTTGCGCCGCTCGTTTGTTGGCCCTGTCCGAACGGGCTTGATGGTAGTCGGGATTTCAGCCAGGAAAAAGGTGGTGGCGGGGCACATTGACGTTGGAGCCAAACGCCAGCGCCACTTCCCGGCAGGCGAGCGATGTCTGTCGGTGGGGCGTGATCCTGTGGTTAGGCCGCGCCAGTTCGAAGCCTGTGCAGAACTTCCTGTGCTTCAGGGGAGATTCGGGAGTCTCCAATGGTGCGGGGAATCACCTCTAAGTGGGTCAGTTTTCGGTCAGCGGCCCCGAAACGCGCATAGGTCGTTTAATCCACTACCCAGGTATTAACCATGCAATTGTTCCATGTGATGGATATAATGCATGTATGCATGTCAGACTAGAGCAAAGTCACTTAGAACAGCTGCTGGAGCAGTTTGCAGCCGTCGTGCTTCTGGGGCCACGCCAGACTGGGAAAACCACAATGGCGTTTGCCCAGAAGCAAAGTGCCCCCAATGCGCTGTACCTTGACTTGGAGTTGCCCTCGGCCCAAAGGCAGCTCGAAGACCCTGAGGCGTTCTTCATGGCGCATCGCAAGCAGTTGGTGATTCTGGATGAGGTTCAACGCCTGCCAGATCTCTTCAGCATCCTGCGCGGTGTGATCGATCAGCGTCGCCGTGAAGGTGAGAGCAGCGGTCAGTTCTTACTGCTCGGCTCCGCTTCAGGCGCACTGCTGCGCCAGACCAGCGAGAGTCTGGCGGGGCGTGTCGCACAGCTGGAGTTGACGCCGTTTCAGGCTCGGGAGGTGCTGGCGGCCGATCCGACGACTGCAGCTCTTCAGTCCCTGTGGGTTCGGGGGGGATTCCCGCTGTCCTGGCTGGCCAAGGACGACGCCACAAGTTTTGGATGGCGGGAGGCATTCATCACCACGTATCTGGAAAAGGACATCCCTGCCCTTGGCCCAAGGATTCCTGCAACGACCCTTCGCCGCCTATGGACCATGCTGGCCCACAACCAGGGCGAGATTCTGGACCAGTCCAAACTCGCCGCCGCCTTAGGCGTAAGCGGTCAGACAGTTGGCCGCTACATAGACCTTTTGTGCGACCTTATGCTGGTGCGCAGACTCCCTGCCTGGAGCGGCAACGTGGGCAAACGCCTGGTTAGGGCGCCAAAGGTCTACGTGCGTGATAGCGGCATCGTTCACGCCTTGCTGGGCCTGGTGAACCTGGATGCAATCCTGAGCCACCCAGTGGCTGGTTCGAGTTGGGAAGGGTTTGTGATCGAACAACTGATCGACGCCGCACCAACAGCCCGCGCCAGTTACTACCGCACCAGCAACGGCGCCGAAGTCGATCTGGTCTTGGAGTTTCGCGGCGGTCAAACCTGGGTGATTGAGGTCAAACGCTCTTCAGCACCGACTGTGTCCAAAGGCTTTTACTCATCAGCAGCTGACATCGGCGCCACGCGCAGACTATTGGTTGCACCGGTCGATGCGCCCTACCCGCTCAAAGACGGTGTCGAGGTCATGAACCCACTGCTGGCCTCCCAGCTGATTGCATCGCAGACTTGAATCAGGCGTCTCGCAGTCTCGCAGCACCCAGCGCGCGAAGGCGCCAGGCTTGCGCTTAAGGCTGGGCAGCATGTGGCGCCAACTGATCCTACAGAGGTGGCTCCACGAGTGCGCACATTCCACGCGGGCTAGCCTTTTGTTCTGAACTCCGCGCGCTGCGCCAGCAAAGAGGGCCCATCGATGTACTGGGCCATCCTCTCCAGGTCCGTGTCACTGACGCCTTGGCTCCTGAAGAACGCCTTCCAGCCGTCCACCGCTGCGACAACGCGCCGGATCAGCTCGACCGCCGAATCCTTCTTCAAACCAAAGGCCTGCATGTCGGACAGGACGTTCTCGATCGAGGATTCGGCCTGGCTCTTGCCGACCCGCAGCTGCTGCTGACCCAGCCCTTGCAGCGACGGCACCACGTCGTAGGCGGGCGAGAGATCGTAGTAGCCGTCGTCTGCGCGCACGAAGGCGTGGTTCTTTTCGTGGTCGTCGGTGTTGTCCATCAATATGTTGAACACCATGCGCCCGAACAATTCTTTCTGGTGGCCGCGAATGGCCTCGGCCCGCGCGATCCGGCGCAGGCTCTGCGCCAGCTCCGGATAGCCCATGGGAAGGCCCGCTGCGCGCAGCACGGTTTGCGCAGAGATCACATGCAGGCGCTGGGTGCTGGTGCGGTCAAAGCGCTTGACGGCGATCGCATGCCCTTTGGCCAGCGGCAGCGCCCGCGTCTCGGACACCAAGAGGCCGCATCGGGCTGCCAGCCGCATGGTGGCGTGCTCCACCAACTCGGTGTCGAAGTCTTCCCCTTCCGAAAACTTCACCACCCACTGGGATCCGTCCATCTCGATCAGCGATTTGGGACGCGCGCCGCCCAATGACGGCCCCGGCCTGACCAGACGCGCCAGGTTGTCGTCGAGCTTGTCGTCGGCCAGGACTGCAGCGACCGCACGCGCCATGCCAGGCAGGCTGACCAGACTGGCCAGGGTGCCATCGCCACTGGGCTGGTACCGGTCCGGCTCCAATGAGACACCCAGCGCCCCGAACCGGTCATGCCCGGCAAAGTACAGATACTCCAGCATCGACAAGCGGGCGGGTTTGTACAGTTTGCGGATGACACGCTCACCCCATCGATCGGGACGCGCATCGTCCACCGCACCGGCAGCCATGTCCCGCTCTTTAGGCAGGAAAACGCCACGAACCAAAGGCAGGTCCTCGCTGAGCGCAAAGCCATCCTGAAGCCAGTCGGGGTCGTATTCGAGCCCCACTTTGCGGTTGCCCTCGGCCAGGAACACACGACCGATCCGCAACGGCGAATGCGGCTGCGCTGCGCCCTTGCCAAGCCACCACAGGCTCATGGCACTTTGGGGGGTGTAGGCGTCAGACATGGCGTCTTGCGCCCTTGTGCTGCAGTGCCAACATCTCCTGCGCCAGTGCCTGCACATCGCTTTCCGGTGCGGCCAGGGCGCGCAGGGCGTCATCCCGGCCCATGAGCCACAAGGCTGTGGCGTACACCCCCATGCCAACGCGGGGATCGCCTTTTTCCATCGCCGTCAGGGTCGGGACGGAGACATTCATGCGCAAGGCCCAGGCGCGCAAGGACTCCTTTCGGCGCTTGCGCCCGAGGCGAAGGTGGTCCCCCAGCACGCCCAGGGAGGCGCCAACGGAGCCAGGCAGGGTGGCGACAGATTCAGCAGCTTTTGGCATGATCCAAGAATACACAAAATATGTATTTTGATCAATTTTGTTTTCACAAAATAAGCTGGCGGCGCTGTATGGATGTGGCGCCTGGCCCGTTCACGAGGGAGCCACAAGGCGCCCGAGCCCCGGATCAGGATGGGATGAACAGCGAGATCGACGAGGCTCGCAGCTGTCGAAGAACAGGCCCTACCGAGACCACCCGTCGAAGCCAGCCGCGGATGATCTATCTGCGAAAAGCGCGCGGCAGCTGGAGCACCCTCTCCGCCGGAGGATACCAGCCTTGTGCGGCGTGCTGGTCGGTATGAAGGTAGCAGCGAACACGGAGCTGGTCACTCCCGTTCGCAAAGGAGATCAGGCGGCTCATGGGGCGACTCAGGGGGCCGTGAAAGCGCGTGAGTGCCGAAACATTGATGAAGTGGGTCCCCCATCGGGTTTCAATGTGCGATTTGCCTCCGGTCCTGTCGTCGGGGTCGGTATGGGTATGGCCGCCCAGCCAGAGCGCAACGCGTCCGGGCCGCTGCGCCAGAAACTTCTCGAAAACCGTCGAGTTGCGAACGCTGTTCACCCAGTACAGGTAGGAGGTGCCTTCCGGCGCTCCGCGGGGCTTGAGGCCGTGGTATTTGGGCTTCATGTTGCCGCGATCATCTTCTTCGAAGCCCTCGAAAGGACCGGACGCTACGGTGGTGTTGCGCAGGACGTAATGGTGCGCCGCCACGATGATGGATGTCCTTTCATTGGCGAGCTCCATTTTCTTGAACCAGGCGAACGTGTCGCCGCGGACAACACCCCCAGGATTGCCGCCCATCTGATCTCGGCCACAGGGTTGCGTGGGCTCGACCACATCGCTCATCATGAGAAAGAGAATGTTGCCTACGCGGAATGAATAGCGCTCCCACGTCCCGTTGACGGGATAGGGGCGTCGGCGATGATCGACGCCCGACGTTGCAGTGTGCGTGCCCATGGGATCGACCCACTTCTCGAACCATTCGCTCGACGAACCCTTGCAGCCGCCCCGGTCATGGTTACCGGAGAGGTCGTAGATATCTTCGCGCTTGTGCCGGGTCAGTGCGCCGTATTGCCGCACGATCTCCTCGCCCTCCGGATCGGCGGGCGGTTTCTCGGCCGCTGAGTTGTCGCCGACGTTGATGGCAATATCCCAATTGAAGGACGGGCCTGTATAACGAGCAGGGTCATCGCGCTTCCTGGCGGATGCTTCCACGACAGAGCGCTCCGCGGTGCTCAACTGCGACGAGCTGTTGCCGCCGACGTTGATGGATCTGGCGCGCTCGAGCGTGTCCGGCGAGCGTGCCGCAAATGCGGCAGCAGCCCCCAGTTCGGATTGGCGCAGGGCCTCAGCCAGGCTCTCGCGGCCCTCCAGGAGGTCACGCCCAACATGCGCGTCGCCAAAAGCCCAGAGATTGAATTCTTCACCTGTGCTGGAAGCGGCCGCCGGATCGGCCCATGCAGCCCATCCTGCAGACGCCATCGCCATCAGCGCACGGCGCCTCGAGATGGTCGCCGGCCCCGTGCGGGCAACCTCACGGTCTGCGAAAGCGTCCACAGGCTGCGCCATGCCGGCGCCCGGGGTGGCCATCGGGTCTGCCCGCGCGACGGAGGATGGCAATGAATGGGGGTGATGCTTCATGCGGTCTCCAATGATGCGTGAATCTCAATCCGTCTTCAGCTTCAGCTTGGTGGCCAAGTCACTCCACCGCCGGTTGTCGTCCGTCAGAAAGGCTTCCACTTCTTGTGGCGTTCCCGATGCCCGCACGTTGCCGGAAGTCTGGACCAGATCATCGATGGCGGGTACTTTCAGCGCGGCGCCGATCCAGGCGTGGAGTTGCAGGATGCGGTCGTTGAGCGTTCCCGCCGGCGCCACCACGGCAAACCATTGCGTAGCGGCGTAGCCATTCAGGGCAGATTCCTGCAGCGTGGGAACCTGAGGGAGCAGCGCAAGCCGCTCTTTCGAGGTGACCGCGTAGGCCTTGAGCTTGCCCGACTTGATGTGTGGCAGCACCGGAGCCGCTCCGAGCATCGCCAAGGGCACCTGACCGCCCAGAAGGTCGGCAACTGCGGGCCCGCCGCCCTTGTACGGGATGTGAACGGCTTGCGTGCCGGCCATCTGGTTGAGCAACTCCCCTGCCAGGTGCTGCGAGGTGCCATTGCCCGACGATGCATAGCTCCATTCCTTGGGGGCTTCTCGCATGGCTTTGAACAGTGCGGATACATCCGTCCTGGCATTTGCAGCGGGGCCAACCAGCACCATGGGGCCTGTGGCCATCATCGCCACTGCGCGCAACTCCTTCCCAACCTGCGGGACCGGGTTGGAATACAGGCTGGGCCCCGGCAAAGTGCACAGGGTGTTGCCGTCGGGCGCGGCTCTGGCGATCTGCTGCAACGCCAGCGCACCCGAAGCACCCGGACGGTTTTCCACGACCACGGGCTGGCCACTGAGTTCGCTCAGCTGCCGGGCGACGGCGCGCGTGAGGACATCCACGGTCCCGCCAGGGGCAAAGCCGACGTACCAGGTGATGGGTTTCTTGTCCTGCGCATGGGCATTGGCATGCCACAGGGCCAGGCCCAGGGCGACGAACGGCAAGGCGAAATGCCAGGACCGAAGAGATAGCAGCTTCACGAGGCGCATGCCCGACTCCTTGATGGTTAGCTTCAATGGCCCCGGGCCGATGCGGATGGAAGATCCGCATCCGCTTGCCCGGGCGGTGTGTTGGGATGTGCCTGGCAACTCAGCTGAAAATCGCGCACCAGTCTGAGCATCGGCCCCAGAACCCATGTGTTGTGGACACACACGTCGGTTTCTTCCTTGGGGTCGCGCGTCAGGTTGAACAGGTAGGGCGACTCCAATTTGCCCTTGCCCTCGTTGACCTCGGGCTCCCAGTAGAAGTGCAATTTCCAGTCACGCCACTTCACGGCACGCAGGTCGCTCTTGATGTAGAAAGGAAAGCCTTCGCGGAGCGATTTGTCGCGATGCCCGAAGAAGAAGTCGCGCTGATCGACACCATCGATAGGCCGGTCGTTGGGGATCTCCGCGCCGCCGACGCTGGCCAGAGTGGTGAAAAGGTCGGTGACATGGACCACTTCGTTGC
>VERU01000582.1 GCA_018882485.1 Rhodoferax sp.
GTCCAGGCCCAGCGCCCTCGCGGCCCCGGCCGTGTGCTGCCACCACAGGTGCACCGGTGACAGCGAACAACCCGACTTGGTCTGGCCTTCCCGGGCGACACAGTAGGCGCCCAGCATGGTGTGAAACGGGCTCAACGAGGTGCCACCGCCCACGTCACTGGCCAGTCCGTAGCCGAACCCCGCAGCATCGGCGGCCGGGTAGTCGAAGAAGCCACTGCCCAGAAACAGGTTGCTGGTGGGACAGATGGCGGCCGCCGCGCCGGTCTGGCGCATCAGGTCCCGGTCGTCCGCGTCCAGGTGGATGCAATGGGCGTAGACCGCGCGCGGGCGCATCAGGCCGAAATCGGCGTAAGTGGACAGATAACTGCGGGACGCCGGAAACAGTTCACGTGCCCAGCGGATCTCGTCCCGGTTCTCGGCCACATGCGACTGGATCCAGACGTCGGGCCAGGCCCTCGCCAGTTCGCCCGCTCCCCGCAGCTGGGCCTCGCTGCTGGTGGGCGCAAAGCGAGGGGTGATGGCGTAGCCCAGGCGGTCTTGTCCATGCCAGCGGCGGATCAGCGCCTCGGAATCCAGCAGGCTCTGCTCGGTGCTCCCGGGATGGCCACCCGGGCCGGGCCGGTTGAGCAGGGCAGCGGGGGCGTGGCGGTCCATCAGGCACAGTCCGGTGATGAGCCGCAGACGACGCAGCCGGGCCTCGGCAAACAGCGCATCCACCGAGGCGGGGTGGGAGGTGGCAAAGGCCAGCGCGCTGGTCACTCCGTGGCGCAGCATCTCGTCGAGAAACAGCGTGGCCTGGGCGGCTGCATAGTCCGGGTCGCTGAAGCGCTGCTCCTCGGGGAAGGTGTACCGCTCCAGCCACGGCAACAAGCCGTCCGCGGGCGAACCGATCACCTGGAGCTGCGGAAAATGCAGGTGCAGGTCGATGAATCCGGGCGCAATCAGCCGCTGCGCCCAATGGGTCACCGGCAGCCCGGGGTAGCGTGGCGCCAGCGCCTGCCAGGGGCCGGCCGCCTGCACGCGGGCGATACCGTCCTCGCCAGTGCCCACCACCAGCAGGCCATCGGCCTCATAACGCGGCTGGGGCTGGGTGCCGGGCGTAAAACTCAGCAGGGCGGCGCGGTAACCGTGCAGGGACTGCATTCAACAGACTCCGAATGTGAAGCCCAGCGCGCGCAGGTGCCGCCGATACAGCGCCGAGAGGCGATCGGCCAGGGTGTGGCATTCCGCCCGTGGATCCAGCGGCAGGCGTCGCGGCTGCTGCGACTCCAGCACCGGCTGGTCCTGGCCGAAGATGGTGTGCTGGAAGGCGCGCAGCGCCTCGTCGGACGACTGGTGGTCGGCCACGGCCAGGCGGAACCACACCCGGCTGGATTCCGGGGTCAGCGGGCAGACGAACAGCGCGATCGATTCCTGATAGCCGGCCAGCCCGACGCTGTCGGGCGGCGGCATCTTGGTGAGCACGGCCGTGTAGGGGCCGGTGACCTCGTAGCGATAGGCCACCTGCGCAGCCGAAACCGAGTGCAGGTTGGAGCGGGGCTGCCAGGCCAGGCAGCCGTGGGCCCGGGGGCCTTCGGGCGTGGCCTCCGCCGCGAAATCCGGCACCGCCATGGCATCGCCGGCCACACCCGGCGGCAGGCTGCGCATACCCAGCCAGCCCTCGTGCACAAAGGCGAAATGCGCCATGTCGAGAAAATTTTCCACCACCCGGCCAGCGCTGGTGGCCACCTCGTAGGGTCCGCAGTTCAGCCGGCGCAGGCGCGGGTCCTGCTCGGCCTCGAAGCGGGGCGGTTCAGCGGGGCCGGAATGCGGCAGCCCGTCCGGCGTATCCGGCAGGGGCTGTGCCAGCCGCACCCACACCATGCCACCCTGCTCGCGGGCTTCGTGCACCTGCGCCCGGTGGGTGGGTGGAGGCTGAAAGGCTGGCA
>VERU01000583.1 GCA_018882485.1 Rhodoferax sp.
AGACCGTGGCCTACCACTCGCCGCTGGCCGATTTCGCGCTCGCCATGCAGGGTCTGGGCAGCGGCGCCATCACCCTGGCCGGCAGCCCGCAGCAACAGGCCCACTGGCTGCCCCGCGTGGCCCGGGGCGAGTCCATTGCCGCCTTCGCCCTCAGCGAACCCGAGGCCGGCTCCGACGTCGCCGCTATGACAACCGTAGCAAACTATCAAGAATCCACGGGGCCTCGGGGCCAAAATGATCCCGAATCCGCAGCGCCCCCGGAGGGCCATCCGCCGGAGGGCCATTACACGCTGGACGGCTGCAAGACCTGGATCAGCAACGGCGGCATCGCCGACTTCTACTGCCTGTTCGCCAAGACCGCGCCGCAGGCCGGCACCCGGGGCATCAGCGCCTTCATCGTCGAGGCCGACCGCCCCGGCCTGGACGACCGCGAGGCCATCACCGTGATGGCGCCGCACCCCCTGGCCACGCTGCGCCTGAGCGGCTGCCGCGTGCCGGCCCAGGCCCTGCTGGGCGAACTGCATGGCGGCTTCAAGCTGGCCATGCGCACGCTGGACATCTTCCGCGCCTCGGTGGCCGGCGCGGCCCTGGGCATGGCCCGCCGTGCGCTGGCCGAAGCCGTGGCCTACGCCAGCCGGCGCCCCATGTTCGGCCAGCGGCTGGCCGATCTGCAGCTCACGCAGGCGCGGCTGGGCGAGATGGCCGCCCTGATCGATGCCGCCGCGCTGCTGACCTACCGCGCCGCCTGGCTGCGCGACAGCGGCTCGGCGCAGCACGGCGTGGCCGCTGCCATGGCCAAGATGACGGCCACCGAAAACGCGCAGCGCGTGATCGACATGGCGCTGCAGCTGCATGGCGGGCAGGGCGTGCGCGTGGGCAACCGCATCGAATCGCTGTACCGCGACATCCGCGCCCTGCGCATCTACGAAGGGGCTACCGAAGTCCAGCAACTCATCATCGGCCGCGCCGTGCTGCAGCAGCAGGCGCCGCTCTGACCCGCTGCCCCGATCCACCGATCCACCGATCCACCCGGCACCCCGTCGCCCCCCCTCCCGCCACGCCACTCCCGGAGACCGCCGCATGTCCAGCCCCTCTGTCCCGTCCGCCACGCCGGCCCCCTCCGCCCAGACCGACCGCTTCGTCCACGACCGCCTGCCCCCGCCGGACCAGTGGCCGCGCCGTCTGGCCGACCGCCCCGAGCAGCAGCTGCCCGCCCAGCTCAACCTGGTGACCTGGCTGTTCGACGCCGCCGAGCGCCAGGGCTGGGCCGACCGGCCGCTGCTGCGCGGCCCGGGCGGCACCCTCAGCTACGCCCAGGCCCGGGTGCTGGCCGGTCGCATCGCCCGGGTGCTGACCGAGCAGCACGGCCTGGTGCCCGGCAACCGGGTGCTGCTGCGCGGGGGCAACTCCTGGGCCATGGCGCTGGCCTGGCTGGGCGTGGTGCACGCCGGCTGCGTGGCCGTGGCCACCATGCCGCTGCTGCGGGCCCGCGAGCTGGGCGACATCATCGACAAGGCCCGCCCCGCGCTGGCGCTGTGCGAGACCCGGCTGCTCGAGGAACTGCAACTCGCCAGCGTCGGCTGGCCCGCGCTGGCGGTGGCCGATTTCGATGCCCGGCTGCAGACCGGCGCCCTGGCGCACCAGCTCGCCGGCTGCCCCCAGCCTGCCGCTCCCTGTGCCACCGCGGCCGACGACATCGCCCTCCTGGCCTTCACCTCCGGCACCACCGGCCGCCCCAAGGCTGCCGTGCACACCCACCGGGATGTGCTGGCCGCCTGCGAGGCCTGGCCGCGCCATGTGCTGTGCGCCACCTCGCAGGACATCGTGATGGGTTCGCCGCCGCTGGCCTTCACCTTCGGACTGGGCGGGCTGCTGGTGTTTCCCATGTGGACCGGGGCCTCGGTGTATTTCCCCGACATGCCCTACAC
>VERU01000092.1 GCA_018882485.1 Rhodoferax sp.
CATCGAGGTGACATCGGCTGCGCAGACGATTCACCTGGGCCGGGGTGAGACCGGCTTTGCTGGCAGCGACGGGCGCACGGGGCGCCCGGCGGTCACGCCGCTGTTCATCCAGTTCGACCGCGTGCCGCTGCCCACCAGCACCAATGCCGCCGTCCTGGGCGTGATCAACCAGCTCAACAGCCGTCCCGCCAATCAGTGCCGATAATCCTGTTTCATAGACGATCCAATTGGTGAATAATCTCGACATGGCAGAAAGCCCAGCAAGATACCGGGAGACCAAGGAACAGAGCGCCGAGATCTTTCGGCAGGTGCTGACCTTGATGGGGCAGCACGATGCGCCGTTCAATCCCCTGACGTACGCGGTCTGGTACGAATTTGCCGCTGGCACCAACCAGCGGCTCAACAAGGCCATCGAGCAGGCCCAGAAGCTGGAAGCCCGATTGAGCGGCGAGACGGTGTTCCGGCTGTACCGTGACCATGTTGCCGAGGCCGATGCCGTGGCCATGCAGCAGATCAGCAGCCAGTTGCAGCGCGTGATGGAAGACGTGTCCGACAGTGCTGCCCGGGCGGGACAGCAGGCCACCGATTACGGCGGTCAGCTAGGAGAGCTGGTCTGGGCGCTCAAGGGCGATGCGCCGGCAGCAGCCCGACCGATGATGCGTCGTATGCTGGACGACACCGAAAAAATGGGGCGCTCGGCGAAGGAACTGGCCGATGAGGTGTCGGCCTGTCGCATCGAGATTGATCGTCTGTCGGCCGAGCTTTCCCGGGCACTGGACGACGCGGTGGTCGATCCCCTGACCCGTATCCTGAACCGCAAGGGCTTCAACCAGCGACTGGCCGATATGGTGGAGCGGCCACCCCGCAAGGGAGAGGCGCATTGCCTGATCATTCTGGATATCGACCATTTCAAGAAGGTGAACGACACCTACGGTCACGTCATGGGCGATCGGGTGATCCAGGCCCTGGGTGAGCTCCTGCGAACCGGGGTCAGCGTGGTGCCGGGCGTCAAGTCGCATTCGGTGGCCCGCTACGGGGGCGAGGAGTTCGCGGTGCTGCTGCCCAATTGCAGCCTCACGGTGGCCGCCGATGTGGCCGAAGCCCTGCGTCAGCGGGCCAAGGCGATCCGGATTCGGGACCGCAGGTCCGACAAGGTTGCCATCGCGATCACGATCTCTGGCGGAATGAGTTCGATGCGGCCAGCCGACAACGCCGAAACCCTGATCGAACGCGCTGACCGGGCGCTGTACCAGGCCAAACTGGGTGGCCGTGATCGCATCGTCACCAGCTGACCGATGAGCGGCTGAGCTCTGGCCGCGTGCGCGGTGCGCTCAACGACCCGGGCCCGCCGGCGTCATGGGCCAGGGCAGCTGGGCCGCGATGCGCGGCGTGCCGATGGGCCGGGTGGCCTGGGCTTTCTGCACCGCCTCGATGTCTTCGGGGCTGGGGTAGACGCCGGTCAGCCAGTAATCAAAGACCCGCCTGGCGATCGGCGCCGCATTCTGGGCTCCGAAACCGGCGTTTTCCACCACCATCGCCAACGCGATTTTTGGATCGTCCGCCGGTGCGAAGGCCATGTACAGGGCATGGTCGCGCAGTCGCTCGTCGACCCGTGACGCCACGTACTTTTCGTTCTGCTTGATCTGGAAAACCTGGGCGGTTCCGGTTTTGCCGGCGCTGGTGTAAGCCGCTCCGACGAAGCTGGAAGCCGAGGTGCCTTCAAGATTGACGCCGATCAAGGCCTCGCGGATCACGGCCAGGTGCTGCGCGCTGGCGAAGGGCTCCGGGGGTGTTTCGCCCGCTCGCTGGCGCGGCTGGTGCGAGATCACGTCGATCACTTCCCGCACCAGCCGGGGCTTGAGCCGAACGCCCTGGTTGGCCAGGGCCGCCGTGGCGCTGGCGAGTTGCAGCATGGTGAAGTTGTTGTAGCCCTGTCCGATGCCCAGCGAGATCGTCTCACCGGCGTACCACTTCTGCTGGTCAGGCCGCTTGTAGGCCCTGCGTTTCCATTCGGTGGAGGGCAGCAGTCCCCGCATTTCGCCGGCGATGTCGATGCCGGTGAGTTCGCCAAAGCCGTAGCGCTGCATCTGTTCGTGGATGGTGTCCACACCCATGTCGTTGGCCAGCAGGTAGTAATAGGTGTCGCAGGACTGCACGATCGACATCCGCATGTCCACCAGCCCATGTCCACCCTCCTTGTCATCGCGGAATCGGTGTCCGCCAAACATGAAAAATCCTGGATCGACGAAGGCTTGTTCCGGACGACGATGGCCGGTGGTCAAGGCCGCCAGGGACATGAAGGGCTTGTAGGTGGACCCCGGCGGGTAGGTGCCGCGCAATGCCCGGTTGAGCAGGGGCCGGTCCGGCGATTCGTTGAGTGCCTGCCAGCTCTCGCTGTCGATCCCGTCGACAAACAGGTTGGGATCGAAGGTGGGTTTGCTCACAAAGGCCAGCACCTCCCCATTGCGTGGATCCAGCGCCACCAGCGCCCCGCGCCGCGAGCCGTACAGGTCCTCGATCAGTTTCTGCAGCCTGATGTCCAGCGACAGCCGGACCGTGTTGCCGGGTGTGGCGGGCTGGTTCGAGAGCCGGCGGGTGGCACGACCACCGGCCGAGGTTTCGATGGCATCCACACCGGTGGTGCCATGCAGTTCGGATTCGAAGGATTGCTCGATGCCCAGCTTGCCGATGTACTCGGTACCACGGTAGTTGGCGTGGTCGTCGGAGTCCTCGAGCGCCTCTTTTTCGGCGGCGTTGATGCGACCGATGTAGCCGATCACATGGCTGGCCAGTTCACCGTGCGGGTAGCTGCGAAACAGCCGGGCCTTGATCTCGACCCCGGGGAATCGGTAGCGCTGTGCGGTGAAGCGCGCCACCTCCTCGTCACTCAGCCGGGTTCTCAGGGGCAGGGACTCGAAGCTGCGGGACTCCTCCATCAGTTTGCGAAAGCGCCGCCGGTCGCGCGGGGTGATGTCCACCAGTTCGGCGAGCTGGTCGATGGTTGGATCCAGCTGCGCGATCCTGGAGGGCGTGAGCTCCAGGGTGTAGGCCGAGTAATTGGTCGCCAGCACGATGCCCGAGCGGTCCACGATGAGACCGCGGTTCGGCACCACCGGCACGATGGCCGTGCGATTGTTCTCGGCCTGCTCGCTGAGCTCGTCGTGCCGCCAGAGTTGCAGGTAGGTCAGGCGCAGCAGCAGCAAGGTGAAGCAGACCAGCACGGCCAGGGCCGCCGCCAGCACACGGCGGCGGAATCGGCTCAGTTCGGCGGGAACGTTGCGTAGCTCGGTCATGGCCGCTGGTTGGCGGTATCAGAGTGGCCGGTTTTCATCGGGTTCCGGAGCGCGGCGCTGAGGCAGCAGCAGCAGCACGCTCACCACCGGCCAGAGCAAGGCCTCGATCAAGGGCGCCAACAGCAGCGACAGCCCCGGGAAGGCAGAACCTGTGGCCATCCTCAGTCCGAGCTCCAGGGCATGGGTGAGGGCGAACAGGGGCAGGATCTGCAGGGCTTGGGACGGCACGGTGAACCAGAGCAGCCGCCGGTGGATGGTGATCGCCAGAAAACTCAGCAGGGTGTAGGACAGGGCGTGCTGTCCCAGCAGCGCACCCTGGTGCACATCGATCGCGGCACCAAACAGGAAGGCCGCGCCCATACCGATCCGCAGCGGTTGATGCACTGTCCAGAAAGCGAGCACCAGGGCCAGCAGGTCCGGTGCCCACGCGGCCCGGCCCCACCAACCCATGTTTTGCAGCATGTTGAGCCCCAGCGCCACCAGCAGGCTGGACCAGATGAACAGCGGGCGTGCCGGCAGCAGCAGCTGCTGACCCTGGCGCATGATCATCGCCGGCCTCCTTTGCGTACGGGTGGAACGGTTTCGGTTGTGGCAGCGACCGGGCGGTCGGCCAGTTGCACCGGCGCCAGCACCAGGACCGCACCGACTCCCGCCACCCCCGCCAGCGGCTGGCAACTGATCCGGGCAAACGGCGTATCGGCCCGGCGGTCCACCCGTTCCACCCGAGCCACCGGCAGGCCGGGCGGGTACACGCCGTCCACGCCACTGGTGGTCAGCAGATCACCGGGCTGTACGGCGGCATTGGCCGCGAGGTAGCGCAACTCCAGGCCCAGGCTGCGCGAGCCGGGGTCGCCGAAGGCCATGCCGCGTGCGCCGGTCCGCGTGTTGAGCACCGGAATGGCCTGGTCCCGATCCGTGACCAGCGTGACCTCGCTGATCCATGGATAGACCCGGGTGACCTGCCCCAGCACGCCGGTGGCGTCGATGACGGGCGAACCCGCCAGCACACCTGCGGCGATTCCCCGGTCGATCACCACTTTCTGGGTGTGGATGTCGCCAGCGTCGTACAGCACTTCGGCCGCCAGTCCCGGCAGGGCCAGTTGCTCCCGCAGGGCCAGCGGCCCACGCAGGCGCTGGTTTTCGATCGTCAACTGCTCGACCTGTGCCGCGCGCTGAGCCTGTTGCACCAGGCGCAACCGGGCGGCCGATTCACCCGCCTGGGCAGTCTGCAGCGACTGGAGGTGGCTGCCCGCCGAGCGGGCCCATTCGATGGGGTGCAGCACCAGCCATTGCAGGGGGTACAACAGCGTGGCCACGGACGCCCGCACGGGCTGGCTCACCCGAAACCGGGTGTCGGCCACCATCAGCAGCAGGGCCAGCAGGCTGTAGATGACGAGGCGCGTCAGAGCCGACGGGCCCTGGCGGAAGAATGGCGGGGGGGTGCGGTCCAGCGTACCGAGAGGCATCGCCGTATCCGCTCATCACTCGCTGGTGAAAATGGAGCCCAGCCGCTCCATGCGCTCCAACGCAATGCCGCAGCCGCGCACCACGCAGGTCAGCGGGTCTTCGGCTACCAGCACGGGCAGTCCGGTTTCTTCGGCCAGCAGGCGGTCCAGGTCACGCAGCAGCGCACCGCCGCCGGTCAGCATCATGCCGCGGTCGGCGATGTCGGCGCCGAGTTCGGGCGGTGTCTGTTCCAGCGCGTTCTTGACGGCCGAGACGATGTTGTTGAGCGGGTCGGTCAGCGCCTCCAGGATCTCGTTCGACGAAATCGTGAAGCTGCGCGGCACCCCTTCGGACAGGTTGCGACCCCGCACCTCCATCTCGCGCACCTCGCTGCCGGGAAAGGCCGAACCGATGTTCTTCTTGATCGCCTCGGCGGTTGGCTCGCCGATCAGCATGCCGTAGTTGCGGCGGATGTAATTGATGATGGCCTCGTCGAACTTGTCGCCGCCCACGCGCACACTGCCCTTGTAGACCATGCCCCCCAGCGAGATGACGCCGACTTCGGTGGTGCCGCCGCCGATATCGACCACCATGGAGCCGCTGGCTTCCGACACCGGCAGGCCGGCACCGATGCCCGCCGCCATGGGCTCTTCGATCAGGTAGACGTCGCTCGCACCGGCACCCAGGGCCGACTCGCGGATGGCGCGTCGTTCCACCTGGGTCGAGCCGCAGGGCACGCAGATGATGATGCGCGGGCTGGGCCGGAACACGCTGCGCGGATGCACCATCTTGATGAACTGCTTGAGCATCTGCTCGGTGACCGTGAAATCCGCGATCACCCCGTCTTTCATCGGGCGGATGGCTTCGATGTTGCCGGGCACCTTGCCCAGCATGGCCTTGGCCTCTTTGCCCACGGCCTGGATGGTTTTCTTGCCCTGCGGGCCGCCCTCGTGCCGGATCGCCACGACCGACGGTTCGTCGAGCACGATGCCCTTGTCACGCACATAAATCAGGGTGTTGGCGGTACCCAGGTCGATCGCCAGGTCGGTCGAAAAGTACTGGCGGAAGGCTCCAAACATGAAAAAAATCCTATAGGGCGGGGGTGTTCGTGCGAAATCCGGCGCCGGTGTGACGGGTTCGGTCGGGTGGATGTGCAGGGCGTCGGCGGGCCGTGGCAGGCTGGACGTCAGAGGCGAGATAATACCGCATCGCCTTGCCGGGTCCGGGTCGTCCGGGCGTTCTTACGCCGGGTTTTACAACCGGTTTCCTGGCCTCCTGGCGTTCCCACTGATCCCTGCCAAGCACACCATGTCCCTGTCTTCCAACGACATTGCCCGGATCGCCCACCTTGCGCGCCTGGAGTTGCAGCCGGCCCAGGCCGAGCGATTGCAGGCCCAGCTCAACGCCTTTTTTTCGGTGGTGGAGGCCATGCGGGCGGTCGATACCGCCGGCGTGGAACCGCTGTCTCACCCCTTCGCCACCGTGCAGGATGTCGCCCTGCGCCTGCGGGAGGATGTGGTGAGCGAGACGGACCAGCGCGAGGCCAACCAGCGCAGTGCACCGGCCGTCGAAAACGGCTTGTTTCTGGTGCCCAGAGTGATCGAGTAAGCCATGAATGATCTTCACAACTTGGGCGTGGCCGAATTGGCGGCGCTGCTGCAGAAGAAAGCGGTGAGCGCGGTGGAGCTGGCCACCCGCCTGCTCGCCCGCCTGGGCGGCAACCCGCACCAGGCGTTCCTGAGCCTGGACTCCGAGGTCACCCTGGCGCAGGCCCGGGCCGCGGATGCGCGCATCGCGTCGGGTGAGCGGTCGCCCTTGCTGGGTGTACCGATTGCCCACAAAGATATCTTCGTCACTCAGGATTTCCCCACCACCGCAGGATCGCGCATGCTGGAAGGGTACCGATCTCCTTTCAATGCCACTGTGGTCCAGCGCCTGGGCGATGCGGGCATGGTGACTTTGGGCAAGCTCAGCTGCGATGAATTTGCCATGGGCTCGGCCAACGAAAACGTGGCGGTACCAGCGGCCAAGCCGCAGGCCGTGACCAACCCCTGGGACATCCGCCGTGTCCCGGGTGGTTCCTCGGGCGGCAGTGCTGCGGCCGTGGCCGCACGCCTGACACCGGCCGCCACCGGCACCGACACCGGCGGCTCGATCCGCCAGCCTGCGGCCTTTTGCGGCATCACGGGCATCAAGCCCACCTACGGACGGGCCTCGCGCTATGGCATGGTGGCTTTTGCTTCCAGCCTGGACCAGGCCGGCCCCATGGCCCGCAGTGCCGAGGACTGCGCCCTGCTGCTGTCGGCCCTGTGCGGTCCCGATCCGGACCGGGATTCCACGTCGCTGGATGTGCCGGCCGAGGATTTTTCGCTCGGACTGGACCGCAGCCTGCAGGGCCTGCGCATCGGTGTGCCGCAGGAGTGGTGGGGTAACGGAATGCCATGTGACTGGTTTCCGGATATGCCAGTCAGGCGCAGCGAGGGCCTCGATGCCAGTGTCCAGACGGCTATTGAGGCAGCGCTGCGGGAATACGTGCGACTCGGCGCCAGGCTGGTACCGATTTCTCTGCCCCGCACCGAACTGGCGATCCCGGTCTACTACATCATTGCCCCGGCCGAGGCCTCCAGCAACCTGAGCCGGTTCGACGGTGTGAAATTCGGACACCGGGCCCAACACTACGCAGATCTGGCCGACATGTACCGCAAGACCCGATCTGAGGGTTTCGGTGAAGAGGTGCAGCGACGCATCATGATCGGCACGTATGTGCTGTCACATGGCTATTACGACGCGTATTACCTGCAGGCGCAAAAGATCCGGCGCATGATTGCCGACGATTTCCAGCAGGCTTTCGAGGTCTGCGACCTGATTGCCGGACCGGTGGCGCCGACCGTGGCCTGGACGCTGGGCGAACACAACGACGACCCGGTGGCCAATTACCTGGCCGATATCTTCACTTTGCCGGCATCCCTGGCTGGCCTGCCCGGCATGAGCCTGCCGGTGGGCTTTGGCGCCGGTGGGCTGCCGGTGGGGTTGCAGCTGATCGGCCCGCACCTGCAGGAAGCCCGGCTGCTGAACGCGGCCCACCGGTTCCAGCAGGCCACCGACTGGCACCTGCGCCGGCCGCCGGAGGTATGACGATGAGCGACCGTATGCAATCTTCCATGGCGTCCCCGCTGGTCCAGGGTTATGAGGTCGTGATCGGTTTCGAGACCCACGCCCAGTTGTCCACCCGCAGCAAGATTTTCAGCCGCGCGGCGACCACCTTTGGCGCGGCGCCCAACACCCAGGCCTGCGCCGTGGACCTGGCCTTGCCGGGCACGCTGCCGGTGATGAACCGCGGGGCGGTGGAGCGGGCCATCCGCTTCGGGCTGGCGATCGGCGCGCACATTGCGCCACGCAGCATTTTTGCCCGCAAGAATTATTTCTACCCCGACCTGCCCAAGGGTTACCAGATCAGCCAGTTCGAGATCCCGGTGGTGCAGGGGGGGCAGGTCGAGTTCTACCTGGGTGAGCAGCGCCGTACCGTGCGGCTGGTCCGGGCCCATCTCGAGG
>VERU01000093.1 GCA_018882485.1 Rhodoferax sp.
GCCTTGACCCACTCCACGGACAGCCATGAGCTCCTTCGTCGACTTCCGCAACGTCTGGCTCGCCTACAACGACGAGCTGCTCGCCCAGGGCCACTTCGCGGTGGAGGACATCTCGCTGCAGGTCGGCGAAGGCGAGTTCATCGCCATCGTCGGGCCCTCGGGCTGCGGCAAGAGCACCTTCATGAAGCTCACCACGGGCCTGAAGATGCCCAGCCGCGGCACGATCCACATCGACGGCCAGCCCGTGACCGGGCCGCTCAAGATCAGCGGCATGGCCTTCCAGGCCCCGAGCCTGCTGCCCTGGCGCACGACGGTGGACAACGTGCTGCTGCCGCTGGAGATCGTCGAGCCCTACCGCTCGAGCTTCAAGGCCCGCCGCAAGGAATACGAGGAAAAGGCGCGCGCGCTGCTCAAGAGCGTGGGCCTGGGCGGCTACGAGGACAAGTTCCCGTGGCAGCTCTCGGGCGGCATGCAGCAGCGCGCCAGCATCTGCCGCGCGCTGGTGCACGAACCCAAGATGCTGCTGCTCGACGAGCCCTTCGGCGCGCTCGACGCCTTCACGCGCGAGGAACTCTGGTGCGCGCTGCGCGACCTGCACGCGGCCCAGAAATTCAACGTGATCCTGGTCACGCACGACCTGCGCGAGAGCGTTTTCCTCGCCGACACCGTCTACGTGATGAGCCGCAGCCCGGGGCGCTTCGTCGTCAAGCGCGACATCGACCTGCCGCGCCCGCGCGACCTCGAGATCACCTACACGCCGAAGTTCACCGACCTCGTGCACGAGTTGCGCGGCCACATCGGCGCGATCCGCCAGCCGGTGGGCGGTGGCACGCTGCCGCAGTAGCCGCGCCTGCGCCGCCCCCTTCGCACGCCCTGCCCGCCGCCCCGACACCCCGAACCCGCGAGCCCCGCCCATGAAGATGTCGAAGTCGCTCGAACGCTGGTCACCACTGCTGCTGCTGGCGATCATCCTGTTCATCTGGGAACTGGGGGTGCGCCTGTTCAAGGTGCCCGACTTCATCTTCCCCGGGCCGGTGCAGATCACGCAGCAGTTCGGCCAGTTCGCCGGCGCGCTGATGGAAGCCGGCTGGAAGACCTTCTGGGTCACGATGGTGGGTTTCGGGCTGTCCATCGTGGTGGGTGTGCTGCTGGGTTTCCTGATCGGCAGCTCGCGCATGGCCTACACCGCGATCTACCCGCTGATGGTGGCCTTCAACGCCGTGCCCAAGGCCGCGGTCGTCCCCATCCTCGTCGTCTGGTTCGGCATCGGGCTCGGCCCCGGCATCCTGACGGCCTTCCTGATCTCGTTCTTCCCGATCACGGTCAACATCGCCACCGGGCTGGCCACCCTGGAGCCCGAGCTCGAGGACGTGCTGCGGGTGCTGGGCGCGCGGCGCTGGGACGTGCTCGTCAAGGTCGGTCTGCCCCGCTCCATGCCTTTCTTCTACGGATCGCTGAAGATCGCCATCACCTTGGCCTTCGTGGGTACCGTGCTGGCCGAAATGACGGCCGGCGACTCCGGCATCGGCTACCTGATGCAGACGGCGGGCTCCCAGCAGCGGCTGCCACTGGCGTTCGCCGGGCTGGTGACCATCGGCGCCATGGCCATGGGCATGTACGAGTTGTTCAGCGCGATCGAGAAGCGCACCACCGCCTGGGCCCACCGCGGCAGCCAGAACCTCTGACGGGGTCGCGCGCCCATGCCCTGGCACGCCAGACTGGCGGTCGACTACACCCTGGAAGCCGGACGCACCGTGGCGCGCCACCGCCACGAGGGCCCGCTGCGCCTGCTGCAGAGCCTGTACCCCGAGGGCGATGCCAGTTGCCACAACGTGCTGATCCATCCGCCGGGTGGGCTGGTGGGGGGCGATACGCTGGAGATCAACCTGCACGCGGGGCCCGGCAGCCACGCCCTGATCACCACCCCGGGAGCCAGCCGCTTCTACCGCAGCGACGGGGCCTGGGCCCGCCAGCTCACCCGCATCCGGCTCGACAGCGCGGCCCGGCTGGAGTGGCTGCCACTGGAGTCCCTGGCCTACCCCGGGTGCCTGGCCGAAAACCGGTTGCAGCTGGACCTGGCACCCGAGGCCGAGTTCATCGGCTGGGACATCACGGCGCTGGGTCTGCCCGACGCCGGCCAGCCCTTTGAAACCGGTCGTTGGCAGCAGCACATCGAATGCGGCGGCCACTGGCTGGAGCGCGGCCTGATCGACGCCACCGACCACCGGCTGCTGCGCAGTCCACTGGGTTTGAACGGGATGGCCTGTCTGGCCAGCCTGTTTTTCCTGAGCGGCTCGGCGCTGCCGCGCGACCGGCGCGAGGCGCTGCTGGAGACGGCTCGCGCCACACTGCGCGCTGAGGGCGCCCCCCACCCGGTTGGGGTGACCAGCCCCAATCCCCGCGTGGTCGTGCTGCGGGCCCTGGGCGAGCGGGTTGAACCCTGTTCCGCGCTGCTGCGTCGGGTCTGGGCCGCCTGGCGCGCCAGCCAGTGGCAGGTGGGCACCCGAGCACCCCGTCTCTGGTCGCTCTAGTGCTATCATGAATTGTTGACCCCGCGTTGGAATGCCGGTCACTCGAGACCCTCGAAAACCGCACCTCGACTCCCACCTACACCGGCATGGCCACCATACCCGAAGACGATCTGCAGGGCGCCAAGGCACTGGTCGTCGATGGCAACCCCAATTCCCGCGCCATCCTGGTCAACCAGCTGCGCGACTTCGGCGTGGGCGAGATCGTGCAGTGCACCCGGCTGGCCGATGCCCGATCGGTGCTGGAGAACCAGTTCTTCGACATCGTGCTGTGCGAGAGCATCTTCGCCAACGAGGCCTCCACCGGGCAGGAACTGCTGGACGACCTGCGGCGCAACGGCCTGCTGCCCTTTGCCACGGTGTTCATCATGGTCACCGGAGAGGCCACCTACTCCAACGTGGCGGAGGCCGCCGAATCGGCGCTGGACGGCTACCTGCTCAAGCCGCACAAGGCCTCGCAGCTGCTGGACCGCATGCGCCAGGCCCGGCTGCGCAAGATCGTGCTGCAGGACATCTTCACCGCGATCGAATGGGAGGATTTCGAGCGCGCTGCCGATCTGTGCCTGCAACGCTACGAATCCAAGGAACTGTTCTGGCTTTATGCCGCGCGGGTGGGCGCCGAGCTGCTGATGCGCCTGGGCAAGATCGAACAGGCCCAGAAACTCTACGAAGCCATCGTGGAGGCCAAGACCCTGCCCTGGGCCAAGCTGGGGGTGGCCCGGGCGTTTATCGATTCCGGCCAGCCGGCACGCGCCGCCACCGCGCTGGAAGCGCTGGTCAGCGAGGATCCCACCTATGCCGACGCCTACGATGTGATGGGTCGGGCCCATTTCGAGATGGGCGACCTGGACAAGGCGCTGGCCACCTACAAGCTGGCCAGCGACCTCACGCCGAACTCGGTCAGCCGGCTGCAGAACCTGGCCACCATGACCTTTTACGCCGGCGATCCCAAGGAGGCCGAGAAACTGCTGGACCGGGTCACGCTGATCGGGCTGGACTCCAAGATGTTCGACTGCCAGACGCTGGTGGTGCTGGCGTTCACCCGGCTGGACAGCCGCGACCGCAAGGGCCTGCAACGCTGCCGCGACGACTTCGGCCGGCTGCTGCAACGGAACCCGGGCAGCCTGCGTCACGCCCGCAATGCCGAAGTCATCGACGCCCTGATCGCCCTGCTGAAAGACGACTCCCGCACCGCGCTGGGCATCGCCACCCGCATGGGCAACGAGGCGCTGACACCAGGATTTGACTTTGAAGCCTGCTCCAACCTGGTGGCCCTGAGCGCCCAACTGATCAAGCGGGGCATCGGCTTCGACGTGTTTCCGGCGCTGGTGGAGCGGCTGGGACGCCGTTTCTGCACCTCGCGCTCGCTGTCGGAACTGCTGTGCGGCGCAGCCCGGGCCTACCCGCCTTTCGCCGACAGCATCCGGCAGTCCAACCAGCATGTGCTGGCGGTGGCGCAGGATGCGGTTTCCCTGGGCCTGCGCGGCGACCCCGAAACCGGCGTGTTGCACCTGATCAGCGAGGCCGAGGCCACCGGCAATGCCAAGCTCATCGAGACCGCCTACCAGGTGCTGAACCGTTACACGAAGAAGATCAATGACAGCCAGACCCTGTCGGAACGCATCCGTGTGCTGCGTTCGCATTACATGACCAATGTGGCCAGTCAGCCGGCCAAGTCCGAGCAAAAGCGGCAGGCTGGCGGACTGACGCTGCGCACCGGCGCCTGACCGGAGGGGCCCGCGTCCGGCGGGTTCAGAGCGCCACGCGCTCTCGCACTCCGTCGCGCGCCATGTCGGCCCCGCGCCCGCTGGCCACCACCGCACCACGGTCCATCACCACATAGCGGTCGGCCAGCTCCTGAGCGAAGTCGTAGTACTGCTCCACCAGCAGGATCGCCATGTCGCCCCGGTCCGCCAGGCTGCGGATGATGCGACCGATGTCCTTGATGATGCTCGGTTGTATCCCCTCGGTGGGCTCGTCGAGCACCAGCAGGCGCGGACCGGAGGCCAGCGCCCGGGCAATCGCCAGCTGCTGCTGCTGCCCGCCGGACAGGTCGCCACCCCGGCGGCGCAGCATCGTGCGCAGCACCGGAAACAGCTGGTACAAGGTGTCCGGCACGGGAGTTCCAGCGGGCCTGCCCGCCAGACCCATGCGCAGGTTGTCCTCCACGCTGAGCCGGCCGAAGATCTCGCGCCCCTGCGGCACGTAGCCGATACCGGCACGCGCTCTCTGGTAGGGCGTGTCACCGTGGATGTCGCGGCCTTCGAGGCGGATGCTGCCGGAACGCACCGGCACCAGGCCCATGAGGCTGCGCAGCAGCGTGGTTTTGCCCACCCCGTTGCGGCCCAGGATCACGGTCACCTGACCGACCTCGGCGGACAGGCTGACATCGCGCAGGATGTGCGAGCCGCCATAAAACTGGTTGATACCCGACAGCGTCAACATCGGTTCGTTCCTGCTGGCTAGCGCCCGAGATAGACCTCGATCACCCGTTCATCGGCCTGCACCTGCGGCAGGGTTCCCTGGGCCAGGACCGAGCCATCGCACAGCACCGTCACGATGTCGGCAATGGCCTGGACAAACCCCATGTCGTGCTCCACCACCATCAGCGAATGACGGCCCTTGAGGGCCAGGAACAACTCCGCCGTGCGCTCGGTTTCCCGGTCGGTCATGCCCGCGACGGGTTCGTCGAGCAACAGGAGGCGGGGCTCCTGCACCAGCAGCATGCCGATCTCCAGCCATTGCTTCTGGCCATGGCTGAGGGTGCCCGCAGGCCGGCGCAGTTCGGCGCCCAGGTGGATGGTCTGGAGGACCTCGGCCAGCCGATCCCGCTGCGCCGAATCGAGCCGAAAGCGCAGCGAGGCCGCCACGCCCTTGTGGGCCTTGAGGGCCAGCTCCAGGTTCTCGAACACGCTCAGCCGTTCAAAGACCGTGGGCTTCTGGAACTTGCGCCCGATGCCCATGCGGGCGATGTCGGCCTCGCGGTAGCGCAGCAGGTCGATGGTGCTGCCAAAGAACACGGTTCCCGAATCGGGGCGCGTCTTGCCGGTGATGATGTCCATCAGCGTGGTCTTGCCGGCCCCGTTGGGCCCGATGATGCAGCGCAACTCGCCTGGAGCAATGTCCAGGGACAGGTTGTTGATGGCCTTGAAGCCATCGAAGCTGACGTTGACCCCCTCCAGATACAGGATGCGCCCGTGCGTCACGTCGACCTCACCGGGCGTGTGGAGCCGGGAAAAGCCGGCGTCGCGTCCGCCCGAAGCCGTCTGCCCCGCTGCCCGTGACTGCGCCTGCCGGTGAGCCCCGGCGCGGCGCGCACCCTCGTCCATCAGGTCGGGGGTCATGTCCGGCCTCCGCGCAGGCGACGCGCCAGGCCCACCACGCCATCGGGCAGGAACAAGGTCACCAGCATGAAAAGTCCGCCCAGCACATACAACCAGAATTCAGGATAGGCCACCGTCAACCAGCTCTTTGCGCCGTTGACCAGGAAGGCGCCCACCACCGGACCTATCAGGGTCGCGCGGCCGCCGACGGCCGTCCAGATGGCGATCTCGATGGAACTGGCCGGGCTCATTTCTCCGGGATTGATGATGCCCACCTGGGGCACGTAGAGCGCGCCGGCCACGCCGCACATCATGGCCGAGAAGGTCCACACCGCCAGCTTGTAGCCCAGCGGCGAGTAGCCACAAAACATCACGCGTGTCTCGGCGTCGCGGATGGCCTGCAGCACCCGCCCGAATTTGGAGCGCACGAGCCAGCGCGCCAACAGCAGAAAGGCCAGCAGCACCAGGCCCGTGAGCACAAACAGCACCATGCGCATGGAGGGCGTGGCCACCGGTACGCCCAGGATGCGTTTGAAGTCGGTGAACCCGTTGTTGCCCCCAAACCCGGTCTCGTTGCGATAAAACAGCAGCATGGCGGCGAAGGTCATGGCCTGCGTGATGATGGAAAAGTACACGCCCTTGATGCGGGACCGGAAGGCGAAATAGCCGAACACCAGGGCCAGCAGGCCCGGTGCGAGCACCACCAGCAGCAGGGTGGCGGCGAAGCTGTCGCTCAGCGCCCAGTGCCAGGGCAGCTCCTTCCAGTCCAGAAACACCATGAAATCCGGCAGCTCGCTCTTGTAGTTGCCGTCCCGCCCGATCTGGCGCATCAGGTACATGCCCATGGCGTATCCGCCCAGCGCAAAGAACAGACCATGACCCAGGCTGAGGATACCGGTGTAGCCCCAGATCAGGTCCATTGCCAGCGCGCAGATGGCGAAGCACATGATCTTGCCCGTCAGGGACAGGGCGTAATCGCTCAGGTGCAGCGGATGACCCACTGGAAGCACCTGGTTGAGCAGGGGCGCCACAAGGGTCACGGCCGCCAGCGCCAGCAGAAAGGCCAGCCAGCCAGCCCGTGTCAACAGCGGTGCCGGCTCCGGCAACACCAGCGGCGCAGGGGCGCCCCCCGTGGGCGTTGCTCCGGACATCACGCCCTTCGACGGCATACCTGTCGGGCTCATGTCTCGACGCTCCGGCCCCGCATCGCAAAGAGACCCTGCGGTCGCTTCTGGATGAACACGATGATGAACACCAGCAGGGCTATCTTGGCCAGCACGGCGCCCACCCAGCCCTCCAGCAGCTTGTTCAGAACCCCCAGGCCCAGCGCGGCGTAAACCGTTCCGGCCAGCTGCCCGACCCCGCCCAGCACCACCACCATAAAGGAGTCCACGATGTAACTCTGGCCCAGATCCGGACCCACATTGCCCACCTGGCTCAGCGCACAGCCGGCCAGCCCGGCGATGCCGGAGCCCAGGGCAAAGGCGTAGGTGTCCACCCGCGCCGTGTTCACCCCCATGCAGGCTGCCATCGCGCGGTTCTGCGTGACGCCGCGCACGAACAACCCCAGCCGGGTACGGCCCACCAGCCAGGCCACTGCCAGCAGCACAAGCAGCGCGAAGGCAACAATGACGATGCGGTTGTAAGGCAGGGACAGGTTGCCCATCGCCTGAAGACCGCCGCTCATCCACGAGGGGTTCTCCACGCCCACGTTCTGGGCCCCAAACAGGGTCCGTACGAGTTGCATCAGCACCAGGCTGATGCCCCAGGTTGCCAGCAGGGTCTCCAGCGGCCGGCCGTACAGGAAGCGGATCACACCGCGCTCGAGCGCAGCACCCACCAGGGCCGAGGCCACGAAGGCCACGGGCACGGCAGCCACCAGGTAGTAGTCGAACCAGGCCGGCGCATGGCTGCGGAACAAGCCCTGCACCACATAGGTGGCGTAAGCCCCCACCATCAGCAACTCGCCATGGGCCATGTTGATCACCCCCATGAGCCCGTAGGTGATGGCCAAACCCAGCGCGGCCAGCAGCAGGATGGACCCCAGGCTCACGCCACTGAACAGCGCACCCAGGCGGTCGCCCCAGGCCAGTGCCGATTCCACCTTCGCCAGGGAGGCGGCCAGAGCCCCCCTGACCTGCGGATCGCTCTCGACCTGCAGCCGCTCGAACAGCAGCGTCTTGGTGCTGGCTTGCTGGCTGGTCGCCAATGCGGCAGCGGCCTCACGCCGCTGGGCCGGGTCGGGACTGGCCAGCAGGGCGGTCGCCCGCACCTGCTGGAGCTGCTGTCGCAGCCCGGCGTCTGGCTCGGCTGCGAGCGCCCGATCCAGGACAGGCAGGCGGGTCGCATCCAGGTCTCCCTGCAGCTGACGGATGGCCTGCCGGCGGACCGACAGGTCCTTGGAAAACAGCTGCAGGGTGGCCAGGGC
>VERU01000584.1 GCA_018882485.1 Rhodoferax sp.
CGCATGAAGTGCGCATTGCCTTTGACGGCGACGCGGTGCTGTTTTCCGACGAGGCCGAGCGCGTCTACCAGGCCCAGGGCCTGAGCGCCTTCCAGGCACACGAGCGCGACAAGGCCGAGCAGCCGCTGCTGGCCGGTCCCTTCAAGCCCTTGCTCGAAGCCCTTCATCGGCTGCAGCAGGCGGGCACTTCGCGCATGCGCATCCGCACCGCGCTGGTGACCGCCCGCAGCGCCCCGGCGCACGAGCGCGCCATCCGCACCCTGATGGACTGGCACATCGAGGTGGATGAGGCCATGTTCCTGGGCGGCCTGGAAAAAGGCGAGTTCCTGCGCGAATTCGAACCCGATTTCTTCTTCGACGACCAGACCGGCCACATCGAATCCGCTGCGCAGCATGTACCCGCCGGCCATGTGGCCAGCGGCGTGCGCAACGGCTGAACCCCGGGAGCCCCCCACGATGACGCTGTTGCACAGACTGCGCGAATTCCGCGGCTTCGCCAGCCGGGCCTGGGCCCTGGCCCGACCCTACTACCAGTCGGAGGACAAATGGAAGGCCCGGGGCCTGCTGGCCGCCATCGTGGCGCTGAACCTGGCGCTGGTGTACATGGCGGTGCTGTTCAACGACTGGAACCGGCTGTTCTACGACGCCCTGCAGGAGAAGAACGAGGGCGTGTTCTGGACGCAGCTCGGGCGCTTCAGCTACCTGGCCTTCGCCTTCATCGTGCTGGCGGTCTACAAGTTCTACCTGACGCAGCTGCTCGAGGTGCGCTGGCGCACCTGGATGACCGGCCACTACCTGCAGCGCTGGCTGTCGGGGCAGACCTTCTACCGGCTGGAGCTGGAGCGCTTCCGGCGCCCGGCCAACGCCGGGCAGGCCAACCCGGACAACCCCGACCAGCGCATCCAGGAAGACATCAACCTGTTCACCAGCTACACCGTGTCGCTGACCATGGGCCTGCTCAACGCGGTGGTGACGCTGGCCAGTTTTGTCGGCATCCTGTGGGGGCTGTCGGGCGGATTCTCCTTCTCGCTGGGCGGCAGCAGCTATGCCATTCCCGGCTTCATGGTCTGGATGGCGGTGCTGTACTGCGGCATTGGCAGCCTGCTGACGCACTGGATCGGCCGCCCGCAGATCGCCCTCAACTTCGAGCAGCAGCGGCTGGAGGCCGATTTCCGCCACCACATGGTGCGGGTGCGGGAATACAGCGAGGCCATCGCGCTGGACCGGGGCGAGACCGCCGAGCAGGCCCAGCTGGACCGGCGCTTCTCCCAGGTTCTGGGCAACACCCTGCGGCTGATCCGGGCGCAGAAGAACCTGGTCTGGTTCACCAGCTTTTTCGGCCAGGCGGCGGTGATCTTCCCGTTCCTGGTCGCCGCGCCGCGGTTCTTCAAGGGCCTGATCCAGCTCGGCGAGCTGATGCAGATCGCCAGCGCCTTCGGCCAGGTGCAGGGCGCCCTGAGCTGGTTCGTGGACAACTACAGCACGCTGGCCAGCTGGCGCGCCACGACCGACCGGCTGACCAGTTTTGAGGCCTCTTTTCAGGCCGTGAGCCTTATGGATAAAGGATTGTCTGCTACGGATTCAGAAGCACTGAGCAGCCCGGACCTGCGGCTCGCCCTGCCCGATGGCACGCTGCTGCTGGACTCGACGCCGCTGCAGGCTGCAGCCGGGGCGCGGGTGCTGGTGCAGGGCCCCTCCGGCAGCGGCAAGTCCACCCTGTTCCGGGCGCTGGCGGGCATCTGGCCCTACGCCCGGGGCCACCTCCAACGCCCGCCGCAGGCCATGTTCATCCCGCAACGGCCGTATTTTCCCAACGGGCCGCTGCGTGAGGCACTGGCCTACCCGGACCTGCCGGCGGCCTATTCCGACGCCCAGCTGCGCCAGGCCCTGGTGGATGCCGAACTGGCACCCC
>VERU01000585.1 GCA_018882485.1 Rhodoferax sp.
CGTCATAGACCCGGGCGGTCAGGATTTTCTGGAGGTAGTCGGCGGGCTGGAGTTTGCGTCGCTGGGCTGGGCCTGTCATGTCTGCCTGGTGGAGTGGGTTGAAAATGCGCTGGAAATGCGTTGTTCCGCGTGACAAGGAACCCCTTGGAACACAGTCGACGACATGGGCTAGATTCGGTCGGCAGCGCTGCGGTACACGCGGTTTTTGTCCCTGGCGCCGGCGGCGATGACCGTGACAAACACATCATTGTCATCCACGCGGTACACCAACCGATATCCCACGCTGTGAAGCTTGATCTTGTAGCAGTTGGCCATGCCCCTGAGTGCCGCTGACGCCACGTGGGGCTGGTCCAGGCGCTCTGCCAGCTTCTTCTTGAGAGGTTCCCGCACGCTGGCATCGAGTTGATGCCATTCGCGCAACGCCTTCTCATGAAAGCGCAGCTTATAGCGCATCGATCTCCACTGGCACGAACGGTCCGTCGGCGCGTTCCCGCACCAACTTGGCATCTTCGAGATCCTCGAGGTAAGCCATCAGGCGCTCGTAGTGTCCGGCTGGCAGCAGATAGGCTTCTGGCCGGTTGTGATTGAGCACAGCCACCGGCGAATCGTCCGCCTGGCGGAGGATGTCGGCATAGTTGCGCTTGAGTTCGGTCACGCTGACCGCGAAGCGAGACAGTACGGTATCCATCGCTTGACCTGCATTTGCCAAAATTGACACTAAATATAGCATCCATTCAGGTGCCAAGTCTGAAGTCGCAGGCCCCGCCCGGCGTGGTGAAGCAAATGCCGGACAATGGCGTGACACATATGCTTCAGGTATTCAGCATGGAATGCACAATCAACTGGACCGGTGGCCTGGGTACGCGCTCGGGCATGGGTTTTCTGGCCGAAACCGGCAGCGGCCATGCCCTGATGATGGACGGCGCACCCGATGCGGCCAAGCCCGAGATGGGGGGCCAGAACCTGGCGCCGCGCCCCATGGAACTGCTGCTGGCCGGCGCCGGGGGATGCACCGCCTACGACGTGGTGCTGATCCTCAAGCGCGGGCGGCACGCGGTGGCCGGCTGCACCGTCAAGCTCAGCGCCGAGCGGGCCGACACCGATCCCAAGGTGTTCACCCGCATCCACATGCATTTCACCGTGACCGGCCGGGGCCTGCCCGCCGCCGCCGTGGAACGCGCCATCGCCATGAGCCACGAGAAATACTGCTCGGCCAGCATCATGCTGGGCAAGACAGCCGACATCACCACCAGTTTCGAGCTGGTCGAGGCCTGATGGCGGCCCCCCGCTGATCACAGGGGGCGGCGCAGACTCAGATGCGGTGCGCGACGGTGGTCATCACGCGCGCCGCCATGCTCATCAGGCCCTTGACCGGTCCGGGCAGTTCCACGGCGCCGGCGCGCAGGGCCATTTCGGCGTGTGCGATCTCGTCGGCCTTCATCTGCTCGACGATGGCCCTGGACGCCGAATCCTGTGCCGGCAGGCGCTCCAGATGGCCCTCCAGGTGGGCTTCGACCTGGCGTTCCGTTTCCACCACGAAGCCCAGGCTCACCGGGTCACCGAGCTTGCCGGCGGCAAATCCGATGGCAAAAGCACCGGCGTACCACAGCGGATTGAGCAGGGATGGCCGGTCGCGCAACTCCTCCAGCCGCTGCAGTGTCCAGGCCAGGTGGTCTGTTTCTTCCTGGCTGGCCTGTTGCAGCCGGGCTTGGTCAGCCGGGCTCAGGTACTGCGCGCCAAAGGCATCGCGTACCGTTTGCTGCTCGGTGGGCTGGAAGGTGCCCTTGTTGTAGTTCCACTGGTCGGTGGCGCGGGCATCCGCCGTGCGGCTTTGGGCAATCTGCTGGTTGGCTATCTGCTCGGCCAGCGCTGCGGAGCGTTCCAGCGCCGGGCGTGCCGCGTTCCATTGCTC
>VERU01000586.1 GCA_018882485.1 Rhodoferax sp.
TGCATCTGGAGCCTCGGACCATGCAGAACAGCCCGATGGAGGGCCAGGTGTCCGGCCAGGTGCGTGACTTTCTCCAGGAGCGCGTCAGTGCGGTGCGCGCACGGGGTGTGTCGGCCGAGCGCATCGCCTTGGATCCGGGGATCGGTTTCGGCAAGACAGTTCCCCAGAATTTCGAACTGCTGAAGAATCAGGCCGACCTGGTCGAACTGGGCTACCCGCTGCTGGTGGGCTGGTCCCGCAAATCGTCGCTGGCTGCGGTCGCACCGGATGGGATGCTGGCTGCGACAACCGGATCTCATCCCCGCATGCTGCCCAGCGTCGTGGCCGCCGTGCTGGCCGCCGAGCGCGGTGCTCGTATCCTTCGCGTGCACGATGTGGCCGAGACAGTCCATGCGCTCAAGATCTTGAATGCTATTTAATTGATAGCAATAAAACCATATGGGATAAGGGATGAAGGCCTAAATCATGCGAAAGTATTTCGGAACCGATGGGATCCGCGGCACGGTGGGCGAGCCGCCGATCACACCCGACTTTATCCTTCGACTGGCCCATTCGGTAGGTCGGGTACTCAAGGCGACGGTGGCGCGGCCCACGGTGCTGATCGGCAAGGACACCCGCATCTCGGGCTACATGCTGGAGAGTGCCCTGGAAAGTGGTTTCAACTCCGCAGGCGTCGACGTGGTGCTGCTGGGGCCACTTCCCACGCCCGGCGTGGCCTACCTGACCCGGGCTCAGCGAGCCGATCTGGGTGTGGTGATCAGCGCCAGCCACAACCCCTTTGCGGACAATGGCATCAAGTTTTTCAGCGAAGGCGGCACCAAGCTGCCCGATGCCTGGGAGGCAGAGGTGGAGGCCGTCCTGGCCCAGGACCCCGTCTGGGTGAATTCGGCCCGTCTTGGGCGCAGCCGCCGGCTGGACGACGCCGCAGGCCGTTACATCGAATTCTGCAAGAGCACTTTTGCCAACGACCTGTCGCTGAAGGGCCTCAAGGTGGTGGTGGATGCTGCGCATGGAGCCGCGTACCAGATTGCGCCCAAGGTGTTTCATGAACTCGGGGCGGACGTCGTGGCCATCGGTTGCCAGCCGGACGGGTTGAACATCAACCACCAGGTGGGCGCCACCCACCCTGAGGCGCTCAGGGCGGCGGTGCTGGCTCATGGGGCTGACATCGGGGTGGCCCTGGATGGGGATGCCGATCGGCTGCAATTGGTGGACGGCCAGGGGCGTCTCTACAACGGCGACGAATTGCTGTACCTGCTGGCCGACGAACGACTCCGACGCGCCGAATCCGTACCGGGGGTGGTGGGCACGCTCATGACCAACATGGCGGTCGAACTCGCCCTGGCGGCTCGTGGCGTTCCGATGGTGCGTGCCAGGGTGGGTGACCGCTACGTCCTGGAGGATCTGGTTCAACGCGGCTGGGTTTTGGGTGGCGAGGGTTCTGGCCACCTGCTGGTGCTCGACAGGCACACCACCGGTGACGGAATCGTTTCGGCCTTGCAGGTGATGCAGGCGCTGCGGCGCAGCGGGCGTGCTCTGGCGGAGCTGCTGGAGCCAGTCACCCTGTTTCCCCAGTCTCTGATCAATGTCCGGTTGCGCCCCGGGCAGGATTGGGAAGCCCAACCGGGTCTGGCTGAGGCCCGAGCGGCCGTGGAGGCGGAGTTGGCCGGGCGAGGCCGATTGCTGATCCGCCCCAGCGGCACCGAGCCCCTGGTGCGTATCATGGTCGAAGCCCAGGACGCTGCGTTGGCCGAACGCAGTGCAGGCTGCATCGCCGATCTGTTGGGCCGCGGATGAACGCGTCCAATCCTGACGCCCGGCAGAGGTCTTCCGGGCGCGTTCGCGTCATGGTGGCCGATTACCACGACCCGGATCACGCGGAGGCACTGGTGCAGGTGCTCGACGCC